>DATNQJ010000275.1:0-8663 GCA_036704085.1 Stenomitos sp. | reverse complement strand
GCTGTTGGGAGGAGGCGGCGCGGGCGGGGGCCGAGCCCGACCGGGTCCTCGCCATGCTCGCCGTCAGGGCGGAGGCCAACCTTCACGGCTGGGCCACGCTGCACGACGATCTGACGGCGGCGCGCCGGCATCGCCGGCGCTTCCTCACCCTGTCACACCGCTGGGGCTTCGAGCGGTGCCTCCCCCAAGCGTTGCTGATGCGTTGCCGCGAGGAGGTCACGGACGAGTCGCACCCGCCCCGGTGCGCCTTTCGGTGGGATCCGACCCTGCCCTTTCCTCCCGGGATGCGGGCCTACTTTCTCGACTTCCTGGGGCACCGCGCCCGGTATCTCGGCGAGACCGGGCTGGCCTTGCGATGCTTCGATCACCAGGAGCAACTCGCAGCGACCCATTCGCTCAGCTACGAGGTCCAGCTGGCCAGGTTGGGGCGGATGCTGGTCCACGCTCAAGCGGGCGAGCTCTCCCGCGCGCGTGCCGAGTATGCGGCCCTGGCCTTTTCCTCGGCCCCTTTGGCCTGGCTCGGAGCCGTCCAGCTCATGTGGGTCGGCTGCCTGCTGGAGCTGGGTGCGGCCGATGAGGCCGCTCGAGAGCTGCCTGCCGAGCCGCCGCCCTACGGGCGCCTGCGCTGGGAGTTCCTACGGCGCTGGACCGATCTCCAGCGTGGGAAGGGCAGCTTGGATGAGATCCGCGCTCTGATTGACTCGCCCGAGGGACGGATCCTGCGGCGCGTCGAAGCCAGGGCGCTCCACGGCCTCGGACTGGTGGCGATGCCGCCGATCTTCAAGCTGCACGTCTTTGGCTCGTTCGATGTCGTGCGCCTGGGCACCCCTTCGCCCGTCTGGCCTCGGCGGCGTTCCCAGGCGCTGCTGGCCATGCTCGCCTTGCAGCCCGATGACCAGGACGCGGCGGATCTGCCCGAGCGACTCTTCTGGGACTGGCTGCCCTCCGATCCACGCGCCTCGCTGCATGCCGCGAGCGCGGCGGCGCGCAAGGCCTTGCGTGCCATCGGCGGCGAGCACCTCCTCGAGACCCGCCGGTGGCGCCATCGTCTGGTCACCGAAGCCTTCGACTTCAACGAGCTGGGCGAGTTCGAGACCTTCTTCCAGCAAGGCGCGAGGCAAGAGGCGGCGGGGGATCGCGAGCTGGCCGCGTTCTGGTACGCGATCGCCCTCCACTACGTGAGCGGGGAGCCCTGCGAGAACCTACCGGAACTGGAACCCCACCTGCGGGAGGCGCTGCGCGACAAGATCCAGCGGGCGCGGGCCGGTCGATCGCCGCTAGTGTCTCGTTGAACGCCCGAAAGAAAGCGGGGCCGCCATCGGCGGCCCCGCTTCTCGGGTCTTGGTTAGGCCTTGGCCGCAGCGCCGAGCAGGTGCTTGACGCCGTCGCGCTCCTCGTTGAGCTCCTGCAGGGTGGCATCGAGACGCTCCTGGCTGAACGCATCGATCTCGAGGCCCTGGACGATCTGGTAGTCGCCGTTGGCGCAGGTGACGGGGAAGCCGAACATGACGCCCTGGGGGATGCCGTAGCTGCCGTCCGAGGGCACGCCCATGGTCACCCACTCGCCGTTGGTGCCGAGCACCCAGTCACGGATGTGGTCGATGGCCGCATTGGCCGCCGAGGCCGCCGACGAGAGGCCGCGCGCCTCGATGATCGCCGCGCCGCGCTTGGCGACGGTCGGGATGAAGGTGTCGCGGTTCCAGGTGTCGTCGTTGACCATCGCCTTGACCTGCTGGCCGTCGACGGTGGCGAAGCGGTAGTCGGGGTACTGGGTGGTCGAGTGGTTGCCCCAGACGACCATCTTCTTGATGGAGCCCACGGGCTTCTTGATCTTGGCGGCCAGCTGCGCGAGGGCACGGTTGTGGTCGAGCCGGAGCATGGCCGTGAAGTTGCGGGGGTTGAGGTCGGGGGCGCTCTTCATGGCGATGTAGGCGTTGGTGTTGGCGGGATTGCCGACCACGAGCACCTTGACGTCGCGCTTGGCCACCTTGTTGAGGGCCTTGCCCTGGGTGGTGAAGATGGCGGCGTTCGCCTCGAGGAGGTCCTTGCGCTCCATGCCCTTGCTGCGGGGGCGCGCACCGACCAGGAGGGCGACATCCGCGTCCTTGAAGGCGACCTCGGGATCATCGGTGCCGATGATCTCGGTCAAGAGCGGGAAGGCGCAGTCGTCGAGTTCCATCATCACGCCCTTGAGGGCGTTCTGGGCCTGGGGAAGGTCCAGGAGCTGAAGGATGACCGGCTGGTCCTTGCCCAGCATCTCACCGCTGGCGATGCGGAACAGCAGGCTGTAGCCGATCTGACCGGCAGCGCCAGTCACGGCAACACGAACAGGGGCTTTCATCGTTGAATCTCCTCTAGCGGGGCGATCGCACGCGCTGCGCAGATCCGCGCGCCATGCGGCCAGCAACTCTTGCTTGGCAGATGTACGAGTCTAGCACGCCCGGCGGTCGGACGCCATGGACGGCGCGGGTTTGGCGGGGGGCGTCACTTGGCCGTCTGGCGGGTGGCCGTGCGCCACAGTTGATAGAGCATGAGGGCCGCCCCCATGGACAGGACGCCCGCGTCATGGCGCCTAAGGGGCGGACGCAGGGTCTGGTACAGGGCGTAGATCATCGGCGAGGCATGCCGATGGACCGTCTTGGTGAGGGCCGAGCCCTTGATGTAGAGGCCGAGCGGGTTGGTGGGCGTGCGGCGCTTGGTGGCCAGGGAGGGCGATCGCTCGCCGCGGATGTGGTCCCGCATGAGCCCGAAGGCGGGCTTGGGGTCGCCGGTGTGGCGCAGCATGCCGAAGTGGTACTCGATGCCCACCACGTCCGCATGCTCGCCCGCCATGATCTCGCCCGGCTGGGCATCATAGAGCTCGTAGACGTTGGCGAGGTGGAGCTTGTTGTGGGGCCACTTGGAGGGAGCCAGGCGATCGCTCAGGTGCGGCAGCACCGCCGCATACCAGGCGTGCATGGTCTCGTCCGAGTGGTCCTCGGGGAAGAACTTGACGCGGGTCGGCCGCTTGATGAGGTCCACGTTGGGGCAGCTGGAGTAGCCGAACTCCCCGATGAGCACCGTCTTGCCGTACCAGGCCGTGCGCGGATCGTGGACCTTCTTGGCGATCGCCTCCAGCGGATCCCAGTGCAAGGGGCCCACGCCGGGCACCCAGGTGTCCGGGTAGTGGTCGAGCGCGATGGCGTCGATGCAGTCGCCCGCCTTTTCGAGCAACTGGTCGGTGAAGTGGTCCCACTCGGTCCAGCCCGGGTAGGTGAGGGGCGTGAAGTCCGAGACGCTCGGGATGACGTTGTAGACGAGCATGGCGTCCGAGCTGAGCTCCTGGCGCGCGATGCGGAACAGCCCCACCAGGGCGGGCCAGTTCACGTCCACCGGCAAGGTCACCTTCCAGCCGCCGAACGAGAAGGCGCGGGTGTGGAAGAGGTTGAAGTCGTCCTTGAGGTGCGAGACGTAGTTGTTGGGCTCGTTCCAGATCTGCCAGACGTTGACCAGGTCTCCGAACTCGAGCGCACAGGTCCGGCAGTAGGCGCGCCACGCCTCGTGGAAGCCCGCCAGGTCGCGCATGGCGAGCTCGCAGGCCCATGCGGGCGGGTTGTAGAGGATGCCGTAGATGGCGATGCCCGACTGCACCAGGCGGCCCAGGAAGTGGCGGTACCAGGCGACGGCCTCGGGCGAGACCACGCCGGCCACGGGCTCCAGGTGGCTCCAGCGCAGATCGACGCGCACGTACTTCACGCCCAGCTCCTGGAGGTGCTCCAGGGCGCGATCGCCGTGAGGATAGAGCTCGTCCAGCGCCATGGTCGGCGACAGGCGAGACGGATTGAGATTGATGGACCAGTTCAAGGCCATTCCGCAGCTTCCTTCCATCCTCATTATAGGCATGATGTTCCCCCTGATACGAGGTTCAAACGAAACGGGCGCTGGTGGCCGAAAGGCGGGGCTCAAGCGGCCTAAGGATGCGGCGCAATGACCATGCGGGTTATAATGAAGCGAGAGGACCTTACGGCATGCAGCTTTCCGACCTGCTCCAATCCCAACTGGCCACCCTCCCGACCAACCCAGGCGTCTACCTGATGCATGACGCCGCGGGCACCATCCTCTACGTCGGCAAGGCCATCAACCTCCGCAACCGGGTCCGCTCCTACTTCCGCGAGGACAAGGGCCACTCTCCCAAGGTGCGCATGCTGGTCCGGCAGGTCGACCACCTGGAGACCATCTCGACCGATACCGAGGTCGAGGCGCTGGTGCTGGAAAACACCCTCATCAAGCAGCACAAGCCCTACTTCAACATCCTCCTCAAGGACGACAAGACCTACCCCTGGCTCAAGCTCACCACCAACGAGGCGTATCCGCGCCTGATCATCACGCGCAAGCGCCTCCACGACGGGGCGCGCTACTTCGGTCCCTATCCGGACACCGGGGCCATGTACGCCACCATGCGCCTGATCAAGCAGCTCTTCCCGCTTCGCCAGCGCCCCAAGCCGCAGTTCAAGGACCGTCCCTGCCTGAACTACGCCATCGGCCGCTGCCTCGGCCCCTGCCAGGGCCTGGTCTCCCCCGAGGAATACCGCCAGGTCGTGGACAAGGTCATCGCCTTCCTCGAGGGACGCCACAAGGACCTTTTGAGGGACCTGAAGGCCCAGATGGCCGAGGCCAGCGAGGCGCTCGACTTCGAGCGGGCCGCCAAGGCCAGGGATGCCATCCAGGCCATCACCCGCCTCATGGAGGACCAGAAGGTCGTCGCCGAGAAGGAGAGCGACCAGGACGTGCTCGGCATCGCCCTCGACGAGGTCTCGGTCGCCCTCCAGCTCTTCGAGGTGCGCGAGGGCAAGCTCCTGGGACGCAAGGCCTTCATGCTGGATCGCAATGGCTTCGAGGCCGCCGAGATCCTCTCGGCCTTCCTCAGCCAGTACTACGCGGGCACCGACCGCCTGCCCAAGGAGATCCTCCTCGCCGAGCCGGTCGCGGACGCGGAGGTCGTCGCGAGCTGGCTTTCGGCGCGGCGCGGGTCCAAGGTCCTGCTCACGGTGCCCCAGCGCGGCGACAAGTTGAAGCTTCTCGAAATGGTGACCTATAATGCGCAGCAGGCGCTCGAGCAAGAGCGTCTCAAGCGCTGGGCCGCCGTGGAGCGGGGACCGCAAAAGGCGCTCAGCGAGCTGGCGGCAGCGCTCGGCCTCGACGAGCTGCCGCGCCGGATTGAGGGGTACGATATCGCGCACGTTCAGGGGTCGGACACCGTCGCCTCCATGGTGGTCTTCGTCGACGGGGCGCCGGCCAAGTCCGAGTACCGCCGCTTCAAGATCAAGTCCGTGGAAGGCGTCGACGACTTCGCCTCCATGCGCGAGGTCATCCGCCGCCGCTTCAAGCACCTGGCGGGGGGCGATCGCGAGGAGGCGAGCTGGCCCATGCCGGACCTGGTGCTCATCGACGGCGGCAAGGGGCAGCTCGCCTCGGCCCTCGAGAGCCTGGACGAGCTGGGCGTCGAGGTGCCCATCTTCGGTCTGGCCAAGCAGTTCGAGGAGATCTACCTGCCGGGCCGGCGCGACCCGATCCGCCTCTCCAAGCGCTCGGCGGCCCTGCACCTGATCCAGCGCGTGCGCGACGAAGCGCACCGATTCGCCAATACGTTCCATGGTAAGCTGCGGGGCAAGCGCATGACGCGCTCGGCCCTGGACGACGTGCCCGGCATCGGTGAGAAGCGCAAGCTCCACCTCCTCAAGACCCTGGGCTCGGTCGAGGCCATGCGCGCCATGTCGGTCGAGGAGCTCGCCGAGCGAGGCTCCTTGCCCGCCAAGGTGGCCGCGGAGCTCTACCAGCGCCTCCACCCCGCCATGACTGCCCCCCTCGACGCCCGACGGAGCTGAAGACCGACCTTGCGACAGATGGCACGCCTCCTTTTGGCCGTAACGCTCGTTCTCTCCCTGCTCGCGCCGGGGCCAGCCGGCGCGGCCCGCTCCCAGGACCCGCTGGCGAGCCATCGGCAGCGCCTCGAGCAGATCACGCAGAAGCTGGAAGCCACGCGCCGGCGGGTCTCCCTGCTCAAGAAGAAGGAGAACAAGGCCGTCGACGAGCTGACGGTCCTCCAGCAGCGCCTCGAGCGTACGAGCGTCCAGCTCGAGGACTCCGAGTTCCGGCTTGAGCGCGCCCATCGCCAGCTCGAGATCACCAAGCTCGCGCTCGCCGACGCCCAGCAGCGCTTCGGCCGTGAGCAGTTGCTGGCCGCCTCGCGCCTGCGGGCCATCTACAAGCACCGGCAGACGGATTACTGGGAGGCGCTCTTGACGGCGCCGGATCTGGTCGACTTCATGAGCCGGTACCAGTACTTCAAGTACATCTCGCAGTCCGATGCGGAGCTCTTGAACCGCCTGGATCAGCGCATGACCGAGATCACCCACCAGAAGCGGCGCTACGGCGTCGCCCTGCAGACCATCTCGACCATCACCGAGAACATCAAGCAGCAGAAGGTGCAGATCCAGGACGATACCCAGGATCAGTCCGAGCTCCTGACGCGCCTGCGCAGCGAGCGCGCCGCGGCCGAGGCCGCCGTGGCCCAGCTGGAGCGGGACAGCGTCCAGATCGAGGCCATGATCCGGCGCCTGATGGCGGCGCGCCGCCGCATGCCCCGGATGGGAACGGGTCGCTTCGCGTATCCGGTCAACGGTCCCATCGGAGACACCTTCGGCATGCGCTATCACCCGATCCTGCATGTCCGGCGTCCGCACCGCGGGCTCGATTTCCGGGCGGCCCATGGCAGCCCCATCTACGCCGCGGATCGAGGCATGGTAATATTTAGCGGGTGGTTCGGCTCGTTCGGCAAGGTGGTCATCATCGACCACGGCGGGGACATCACGACCCTGTACGCGCACGCCAGCCGCCTGGTCGTGGAAAAGGGCCAAATCGTCAATCGCGGTCAGCTCATCGCCTACGTCGGGACCACGGGGCTGTCCACCGGGGCTCACCTGCACTTCGAGGTGCGCCAAAACGGCACGCCGGTGAATCCGCTGGGCTTCCTCCGCTGAGCGCGGGCCACTCCGTCGCCGCTCCGGACCGGCGTCGCTCGCCTGGTTTTGGGGGAGGCGCCGGGGGGTAAGGTGACTCCGAGTCCGCGCACATGCCGGGATCCCCTGCCTTGAAAAGGATGGCTTATGATTAGGAAGTTCGGAAACTACATGGTGGTCGTCGGCCTGATGGCGGCGTCCTTCGGGATCGGCATGGTGGCGCACCCCTTGCAGGTGGCGGCCGAGACCCGCTCCTTCTCGACCTTCCTGCAGGTCTACGACCTGGTCCGCAACGAGTTCCTCGACGCCAAGGTCGACGAGAACAAGCTCGAGTACGGAGCCATCCGCGGCATGCTCGAGAGCCTCGACGACCCCTACACCCGCTTCATGGAGCCCAAGGTCTTCCGCTCGATGCAGGATGAGCGCCAGGGCAGCTTCTTCGGCATCGGCATCCAGATCGGGATGAACAAGGACAAGCAGCTCTCGGTCATCGCCCCCCTCGAGGAGACCCCGGCGGCGCGCGCCGGCCTCAAGAGCGGCGACCAGATCGTCGAGATCGACGGCAAGCCCACCAAGAACATGGCCATCGAGGAGGCCGTCAGCCACATCCGCGGGCCCAAGGGCACCAAGGTGCTGCTCAAGATCCTGCGGGGTCACGACAAGCCCTTCGACGTCACCATCCTGCGCGACTCGATCCTGACCAAGGCGGTCAAGACCAAGGAGCTGGATGGCAACATCGGCTACATTCGCCTCTCGACCTTCATGAACGAGAACGCCGATCAGGACATGCGCCAGGCCCTCGAGAAGTTCAAGGGCAAGAGCGGCATCGTGCTCGACCTGCGCGGCAACCCGGGCGGTCTCTTGCCCAACGCCGTCAACATCGGCTCGATGTTCATCGACAACGGTCCCATCGTCCAGATCGTCGACCGCGACGGCAACCGCGAGAAGCTCAACGCCACCGGTCGCCTGGCGCTTCCCAAGAACAAGCCCGTGGTGGTGCTGGTCGACGGCGGCTCGGCCTCGGCGTCCGAGATCCTCTCGGGGGCGCTGCAGGACACGCACCGTGCGGTCCTGGTCGGCACCACGACCTTCGGCAAGGGCCTCGTCCAGACGGTCCACGCCCTCGAGGGCGGCTCGGGAGTCGCGATCACGACCAACAAGTACCTGACGGCCGGCGGCAACGACATCAACAAGAAGGGCGTCGTGCCGGACGTGGTGGTCGAGTTCCCCAAGGTGGCCACCGGCTCGGTCGACGCCGAGGACCTGCCCACCCTCGACGACCTCATCAAGAGCGGCAAGGACGTGCAGCTCAACAAGGCGATGAGCATCATCAAGGAGAAGCTCGCCCAGGGCAAGTAAGCCTGAACGGGAAACGCCCCGCTCGCTACGGCGAGCGGGGCGTTTCCCGTTCTACTGGGGAGTGGCCGATGGCGACGCGACCTGCGGCCGTAGCTGGTACAGCCGCCCCGTCCCGGCATCGACCACGAACGGCGTGTGGTCGGGCGCGAGCGCCATGGCCCCCGGGGCCTCGAGCTTGGCCTCGGTCGCCTTCGGGGTGTCGTCGGTGGTGCCGACCTCTCCGGAGCCGGCGACGGTCTGGATGGCCCCGTCGGGGTGGATCCAGCGGATGCGGTGGTTGCCCGTGTCCGACACCAACAGATCGCC
>DATNQJ010000274.1:0-9949 GCA_036704085.1 Stenomitos sp. | reverse complement strand
GCCATGATGCCCATGCCGGCCGCTTCTTTTCGGTCTTCGGGCGGCTCGAGGTGCCCGCGATCGCCCAGGCTCCCGAGGCCGCTCCCAAGGAGGCCGCTCCCCGGCCGGCGACCCCCAAGCACGCGTTCGAGCTGCCGCGGGGGGTCGAGGTCTCGGTGCTGCGCTCGAGTGGCGAGATGGATGGCGGCTGGATCCTCAAGGGGCGGACCGGTTCGGCCCAGGCGCTGCTCGCCAAGACCACCGAGCTCGGGGCCCTGACCAAGCTGGTCGGCATCGAGGAGCTCCTGCGCCAGAACCTCTACCTCATCGTCGAGGGCCTCATGATCAAGGTGCCCCGTTCCAGCGGAGCCCTGGACGAGGGCTGGATCACCCGCGGCCTCATGAACGGCCGGATCATGGTCGAGAAGCCCGGGGTAGGCCGCAAGCAGCTGACCCCCGACCAATTCTTCCCCTTCAACCGGGACCTGTGGGGCGGCGAGCGCGAGGCCACCGAGAGCACCGTCACCCCCAAGCCCGTGACCATCGCCCCCGGGACGCCCATCCGCCTCATGAAGGCCAACGGCGACTGGCAGGAGGGCTGGTCGGTCGTGAGCCAGGCCGATGACGGCACGCTCACCATCGAGCGGGAGACGGAGCAGGGCCTCTTGAAGATGAAGCGCCCCCTGGGCGAGATCCTCGAGCAGAATCCCCTCCTCTTCCCGCTTGGCATGCCGGTGCGCGTGCCTCGCACCACCGGTAGCCTCGAGGACGGCTGGTTCATCCAGGAGGCCCAGCCCACCCACGTGGTGGTCGACAAGCCGGGCGTGGGAACCAAGGACGTGAGCTCCGAGGAGCTCTTCCAGCACAACCGCGATCGCCTACTCGGCGAGGGCGAGGGTCCGACGGTGGCGCCGAGCCAGGAGGCCATCGCCCAGCGCTGGGCCTTCGCGCGGGACAACCGCCTGGAGGGGTGGCTCTGGGATGGCTTCGCAGACGGCGGGCGCGGCCTCAACCTCGACTCCTTGGGCTGGCCCATCAATCCCCAGCGCGAGATCTTGGTGCTCGACCGCCTGAGCGATGCGGCCCTGCGCAAGCACCTGACCTATGCCCGTGAGCTCCAGAACCAGGCGCCCTTTGCCCGGGCGAGCGAGCTGGTACGCTACGTCTACGAGCAGCTGGGCGGTCCGGTCCTGCGCATCGAGTCGCGCGTGGCCACGGCATGCGCCGCCTTGAAGGGGCAGCGGGTGCTCATCGGCGACGTTCCCCGGATTTTGGGCGGTGGCGTGGCGCGTCACCGGGCGCTGCTCTTCCAGGTGCTCGCCGAAGAGGCTGGCCTCCGGCCGGTGTTGGTGCGGGGCTTCGCGGGCATCACCTGCCCGAGCGCGCATGCCTGGAACGAGCTGTTGCTGGGCGAGGGGCAGCAGGCCCTGGTGGATCTCTCGCGCAAGCCGGAGCACGCCTTCGCCTCTTTGGCCGATGCGGGCACGCGGCGCTTCTACCACTCCGGAGGGGCGGGCGTCCAGAAGCCTGCCGGGGAGCAAGCATGACCGATCGCACGACCACCCAGCGCCTGAGCATCGGGGACCGGCTCGACGGCTACTCCATCACCGCCACGCTCGGCGAGGGCGGGTGCTCGAAGGTCTACCGGGTCGACGGCCCCTTCGGGGAGCAGGCCGTCCTGAAGCTCGCCAAGAGCGCGAGCCCGAACCCGTATGGCGGTGGCACGGTCGCCCTGTGCTTCGCACAGCCCATCGCCTTCCACACCGGAGGCATCGGCCCGGCTCAGCTCAGCCCCAGCCAGATCATCGAGCGTGAGGGCATGATGCTCAGGGGCCTCAAGGATCCGCTCTTCCCTCAGGTGCTCGCGACCGGCACCATGGCCGAGCGCGCTTACATCGTGTACGAGGAGATCGAGGGCGAGACCCTGCGCGCTCGGATCAACCGCCGCGAGTCCATCCCCCTCGGCCTGTTCCTCGCTATCGGCGAGGCGCTCGCCTTGCGCAAGCGGGAGGGACGGCTGCCCTTTCACGGGGATCTCAAGCCGGAAAACGTCATGGTCGATGGCTTCGGCGGCTTCCGTCTCTTGGATCCGTCCTGCTCGGCGGCCGAGGGCAGGCCGCTCGGCTCCAGGTCCCTGGTCACGACGCCTACCTATTATCCCTTCCTCATGCCGGACGACCGGCCGGCCCTGGCCCTGATGCTCGTCGAGGCCATGACGGGCGTGGCCCTCGTCGGCGAGGATCCGCCCTATCCGGCGCAGCGCACCTCGCCGGCCTTCCAGCAGTGGCTCGACTCTCTCTCGGTGGCCGGGCGCGGGCGCTACGTCCAGGCCTTGCGGCACATGCCGCGGCTCGATGAGCTGTCTCTGCTCATCTCCTCGGATCTCGCCCGGGTGCTCCTGAAGGCCCTCTACCTGCGGCGCGCTCCAGACGGGATGCTGGACGTGGATCCCGGCTACCCCTCATGGACCGAGTTCCTGGCCGAGCTGCGCCAGGCGATCGAGGCCTCCTAATGAACGTCAAGACCGCACGCGTCGAAGCCTTCTACTCCCTGGCCGCCCTCGACTACGAGGGGGCGCTCCGGGCCTGCCGGCAGGGGCTGTACCAGGCGCCCGACAACGTCGAGTTGCACCTCATCACGGGCCATGCGCACATGCGCTCGGGCCGCTACGCGGAGGGCGTGCGTGCCTTCGAGGCGGCGGTCGGCTATGCCCCTGCGGATTCGCACCTGCGCTGTTTGCTCGGCATCGCCAGGGACATGGCGGGGGATGCCGGCGGGGCGATCGCCGAGTTTCGCGAGATCCTGGCCTACGACCCCATGCAGGCGACGGCCCGGTATCACCTGGCGTCCTTGCTCAGCTCGGTCGGTGAGGTGGCGGCAGCCGTCAACGAGTACCAGGAGCTGGTGCGGCAGGAGCCGGATTGCGTGCAGGCCCACAACAACCTCGGGGTGCTCCTGTCGGCGTTGGGGGATCCGGACGGGGCGATCGCGAGCTTCGAGCGGGCCCGGCGCGCCAACCCGGGGGACGCCGTCTCGGCGGTCAACCTGGCGCGCGAGTGGGCGGTCAAGGGGGATCTCAAGCGGGCGGAGGATTCCATCGCGCAGGCGCTCGACGTCTCGATGGAGTTCGGCGAGGCCCTGGCCCTGGCGGGATGGATCTACTTTCACCAGAAGCGGTACGCGGAGGCCGAGCAGGCCTACCGGGGGGCCTTGTCGGCGGGCTTCCTCACGCCCGAGACCCGGGAAGGGCATCTCAAGTCGTCGCAGGCGCTGGGGTAGGCTTTTCCTCTACGCGGCCGGTAGCCGCAGGGTGAAGACCGCGCCCTGCCCAGGCTCGCTCTGCACCTCCAGCGTGCCACCGTGCGCCTGGGCGATCGCCTGGGTGATGGCGAGCCCCAGCCCCGTGCCGCCCTCGTCGCGGTGCCGCGCGCTGTCCACCCGGTAAAAGCGTTCGAAGAGGTGACGCTGGGCCTCTGGAGGGATGCCCGGGCCGGTGTCGACCACCTGCAAGAGCACCGACTTGCCCTCGTGGGCCGCCCGCACGATCACCCGTCCACCCGAGCGGGTCGCGCGCATGGCGTTGTCCACCAGGTTGATGAGCGCCTGCCGCAGGCGATCGGGATCCCCCACGACCCACAGGGCGCTCTGGGATAGTTGCTCGCTCACGCGATCGGCCACCACGTGGAATTGCTCGGTCACCTCGTGGGCGATCGTGTTCAAATCGACCCGCTCGCGCCGCATGTCGGGGGCCGCTTCCGTCCGCGCCAGGTCCAGGAGCTCGTTGACGAGCCGCGTCAGCCGATCCACCTCGCGCAGCCCCGTCTGGATCCAGGTGGTCCGCTGGTCACCCGTGGCTTCCGGGCGGCGTTGCAGCAGCTGGAGGTGCCCGCGGATGGACGTCAGGGGGCTCTTGAGCTCGTGCGACGCATCCGCGACGAACCGGCGCTGGGCGTCGAAGGAGACCTGGAGCCGGTCGAAGAGGGCGTTGAAGGTCAGGGCGAGTTCGTCGATCTCGTCGTGAGGCGGCGGCCCCACGCTCAGGCGGCGGTCGAGATCCTGGGGCGTCCAGGCCCGCACCTCGGAGGTGATGCTCGCCACCGGCCGCAGCGCGCGTCCGGCGAAGAAGAAGCCGAGGGCGAGGGCGAGGGCCGCGGATCCGATGAGCGTCCCGAGTTCCAGGATCATCAGCCGCTCGATGGTCTGCTTCCGTCCCTGCAGGGAGTAGGCGGCCTGCACCCAGCCCACCTTGCCGTGGTCCAGGACGAGGGGTTCTGACACCAAGAGCACGCGGGGCGACTCGAAGAAGTGCGGCAGGGGCAGGTCGATCGCCTGTTCGCCGGAGTGGAGTGGCACCGGAAGGTGCTGGCTGCCCAGGTTGGGGCTTTTGTTCAGGATGCTGCCGTCGAGGCCCGTCAGCTGGAGGTAGGAGCCATCATCCGAGAAGGCGCGCGGCAAGGCGTCCGGGGAGTCCAGACGGAGCTGGCCGCCCCCTGTGGCGCTGGTCTCCGCATCCAGGTCGTGGAGGTAGTCCTGGACCTGCTGAACCTTGTTGCGGGCGTCGGTGACCTTGATCTGCCAGAGGGTGCCCGAGAGGCCGCCCAGCACCACCACACTGCGGATCACTCCCACGCCGACCAGGAGCACGGCGAAGAGCAGCGTCAGGCGCAGGCGGATGCTCATCCCTCGCGCTCCCTGAGCACGTAGCCGACGCCCCGCACGGTGTGGATCAGCTTGGGAAGGTCGGGACGCTCGACCTTGTTGCGCAGGTAGCGGATGTAGACCTCGAGCACGTTATCCTCGCCGCCGAAGTCGTAGCCCCAGACCGTGTTCAGGATTTGCTCGCGCGGGAGGACCTGGCGGGGATGCTGGATGAGAAAGGCGAGGAGGTCGAACTCCTTGGGCGTGAGCTCGACGAGGACCCCGGCACGCCGGACCTCCCGGCTCGAGAGATCGAGACTCAGGTCGCCCACCTCGAAGTAGGAGCGAGGCGGCGGCTTGTGGGCACGCAGCTGGGCGTTGACCCGGGCGAGCAGCTCCTCGAGGTCGAAGGGCTTGGCCAGGTAATCGTTGGCGCCGCTGTTGAGGCCCTCGATGCGATCGCGCACGTCGCCCCGGGCGGTGAGCATGAGGATGGGGATGTCCGAGGTCTTGCGCAGGCGGCGGCAGAACTCCAGGCCGTCGAGGCCCGGCAGCATGCGGTCGAGAATGACCAGGTCGGGGGCGTCCTGCCGCGCCGCCACCAGGCCGCGCATGCCGTCCGCCTCCTGGCGCACCTCGAAGCCCTCGAAGCGGAGTTCGGTGGCGATGAAGTCCGAGATGTCGCGTTCGTCCTCCACCAGGAGGATTCGCGCCTTGGGGCGCTCCATGACCCACCGTCCTTCTGAAGGCAGTCCGTGCGGCTTCATGATAGCAAGGCGGCTAGATCGTCACCAGGGGCCGCAGCTGTTCGTAGTGCTGGGGCGTGATGCCCTTGATGCGCTGGAGGTCGTCGACCGAGTGCAGGGGACGGGCTGCGATGATGCGTTGGGCGAGCAGTTCACCGATGCCCGGGAGCTTGCGCAGCTCTCGGCTGGTGGCCGTGTTGAGATTGACCTTGCGGACGTTCCGCACGGGGGCGTGGGTCGGCACGACCACATGCGGGGCGATGGTGTGAGTGGCGGCCGGCGTCAGGGCCATCATCGCCGCGAGGGCCAGCGAGAGCAGGTGGGCCATGGCTCATTCCTTCGGCATGAGAAAAGGGCGGGACACGCCCCGCAACGGGGGTCCCGCCCAGAGGCTGTAGCGCCTTACTTCTTGGTCTCGGCCTTCTTGGTCTCAACCTTCTTGACTTCGGTCTTCTTGACCTCGGCCTTCTTGGCGTGAGCCTTGTGGGCGACCTTCTTCTCGGCCTTCTTCTCAGCCTTCACGGGAGCCTTGGTGCTCTCGGTGGCAGCCGTGGTGGTCTTGGTCACAGCCTTATCCGCGGCGAGAGCGGGACCACCAACCAACATGCCGGCGACGGCCATGCCAGCCAACAGACCCATCAGACGCTTGTTCATCCATTTCCTCCTGGATTTCTCGGGCGGTGCCTCCGCCCTGTCGATGGGTCCATCATGCGCGTTCTGCCTAAGCGGCCTATGAGGCCACGCTGAGAGTTTGCTGAGAGTTTGAAACCGGCTCTGGCTTGCGGCCGGCGGGTCCGGTCTCGGGCAGCAGGAAGCCGCCGAGCGCGAGCACCCACGAGAAGGCGGCCCAAATGCCGAAGCCGACGGTGAAGGTGCCGGTGGCGTCGTGCAGGAGGCCCACCACGAGGGGCGAGAGCGACGAGAAGACGTAGGCGACGCTGAAGACGGTGCCCATCATGAGGCTGACCTTCTGGGGCGTCATGCCGGAGAGCTCCATCGGGATGGTGAAGAGCGGCGAGACGTAGGTGAAGAGGGCGACGCCGAGGGCGAAGGCCGCGACCAGGAGCAGGGCGGGCTGGTTGAAGAGGAACATGCCGAAGCCCGCGAAGCCCATCAGGAGCCCAGAGGCGATGATGAAGGGGCGCCGGATACCGAACTGCTTGGTCAGGATCCCCGCGATGACGGCGCTCGGAATGCCCACCAGGTTGAAGAGGCCCGTGTACTGGGAGGCGGCGGCCTTGGTCATGCCGAAGGCCTCCATGTAGTACTTGGGCAGCCAGGTATTGAAGGCGAGATACAGCGCCAGCGGGCCCGCGAAGCTGAAGGCGATGATCCAGGTCTCCTTCATGCGCCAGACGTCGGCGTAGCGGACCTGCTCCGCGGGGGCTTCCGCAGCGGCCTTCGGGGCGGCCAGGTCCCGGCCGAGGACGGCCCAGGCGACGGCGAGGCCCACGCTCAGGAGGCCGTAGGCCAACAGCGTGTTGCGCCAGCCGAGCATGCCGGCGAGCGGCACGGTGCTGAAGAGCGTCACGGTGATGCCCGTGTTGACGGCCACGTTGTTGAGGGCATTGACCAGGGGCAGCTCCTGCTTGGGGAACCACTGCATCACCGAGGCCCCGAGCAGGGTCACCACCACCGCGCCGCCGACGCCGAACACGAAGCGCGAGGCGAGGAAGAGGTTGAAGTCATGGGCGAAGGGGGCGAGGGCCGCCGCGGAGATGCAGATCGAACCCATGAGGATCGTCTTCTTGATGCCGAAGCGGACGGCCAAGAGCCCCGTGAGCAAGGGCGCGATGACCTTGGCGACCGAGACCAGCGTGTTGAGCAGGCCGAACTGGGCGCCCGAGATGTGGTAAGCGCTCTGGATCTCGCCGATGAGGGGGGTGACGGCGATCCAGGAGAGGCCGAACACGGCGTAGGTCAGAAACAGCAGGGTCTCGATGAGGTAGCGATAGGGGGTGGGCTTATCGTTCACGGGATGACTCCGTTCTGGATGTGAGGCCCCCTCCCCCGAGTGGGGGAGGGGGGATGGCCATTAGACCAACTGGGTGGCGCACTGGTCCCGCAGGACCGCCTTTTGAATCTTACCGGTGGGGTTGCGGGGTAGCGCATCGACGAAAGCTACGGATTTGGGCACCTTGTAGCGGGCGACGCGCTCACGCAGGAAGTCGAGCACCTCGGCCTCGGTCAGCGCGCCCTCCCGGGCGACCACCACCGCGCGGCCCACTTCGCCCCACTTGCTGTCGGGGATGCCGATGACGGCGGCTTCCTGGATGCTGGGGTGGCTGTGCAGCACCTTCTCCAGCTCGGCCGGATAGATGTTCTCGCCGCCCGAGATGAACATGTCCTTCTTGCGGTCGACGATGGCATAGTAGCCTTCCTCGTCCCGGCGGACCAGGTCGCCGGTGTGCAGCCAGCCGTCCTGGAGCGCCGCGGCGGTCGCCTGGGGGTTGCGCCAGTAGCCCTTGAAGACGTGCGGACCGCGGATCAATAGCTCGCCGACCTCGCCGCTCGGAACGTCCTTGCCGTCCTCGTCGACCACCCGCACATCCAGGTGCATGTTGGGGAAGCCGACCATGCCGGCCTTGCGCACGGCATCCTGGGCGTCGAGCGTGAAGCAGTTGGGCCCCGCCTCGGTCAGGCCATAGCCCTGCTTGAAGACGACCCCGCGCCGGGCGTAGGCCTCGATGAGGGGGATCGGGCAGGGGGCTCCGCCCGTGATGAAGAAGCGGATCGAGGAGAGGTCCGAGCTCTCGAACTCGTTGGTTTCGAGCATCATCTGGAACATGGTGGGCACGGCGAAGACCACCGTGCAGCGCTCCTGTTCGATCTGACGCAGGCTCTCGGCCGCATCGAACTGGCGCATGAGGACTACCGTGCCGCCCCGGTGGATCAGGGGGGTGGTGAGCACGTTCAGGCCGCCGGTGTGGAAGAAGGGCGTGTGCGTGAGGGTGATGTCGTCGTGTCGCAGGTCCCAGCCCACCTGGGTGTTGATGGCGTTCCAGGTGATGGTGCCGTGGGTGAGGATGGCGCCCTTGGGCTGGCCGGTCGTCCCCGAGGTGTAGAGGATGAGCCAGGGATCGTCGAGGTCGATGTCGGCCGGGGTGGGCACCTCGTCGCCGCCCAGGGCGATCAGGTCCTCGTAGGCGGTGAGCATGCTGCCGGCCTCCAGGGGCACGACGTATTCCACGCCGAGCTCGGGCAGGAGCGTGCGGACCGTCGCGTCGAACTCGGGGCCGAAGAAGAGGGCCTTGGGCTCGCAGTTGCCGAGGATGTAGCGGATCTCGGGGGCCGCGAGGCGCCAGTTGAGGGGCACCATGATGGCGCCCAGCTTGCCGACGGCGAAGAGGAGCTCGAGCTGCTCGGAAGAGTTGTGGGCGAGCACGGCGACGCGATCGCCCTTCTGGATGCCGAAGCGATGGCGCAGGGCGCTGGCGAGCCGGTCGGTACGGCGGTTGAATTCATGGTAGGTAAGGCGCTTGTTGGCGGCCACGTCGATCACGGCCACCTTCTGGGGGGCGTACGTCGCCCAACGGCTGAGCCAGTCACCAAAGTACATGCGATCCCTCCAAGTTTGACGTCGAGCGCCAGACGGAATGGTTCCGGTGCTCTGAGGCAGGTGTTGGAGACACCGTAACGTCGGCCCGTTACAGCGTGGTTACAGAGCCACCGCTTCCCGTGAGGGCGCCTTTCCTGGAATTCGAAGGGCTGCTTGATGAGGCGACGACAGATCTTGTTCAGGGCGTTGACCTGGCAAAGGCTCAGTTGGTGGGGGATCCCTCGGAGCGCTTTCGAGAGGGGAACAACCGGCTCGAGGGGTGAGACAGCGGCAGCGTTACAACCGCTCCTCGAAGCGTTGTGGACTCGGGGGGATCCCCGGCATGATCGCGGTGTGGTCGAGGATCGGGAAAGCGACGGTTCGCCCGATCCTTCGCCAGTCGCTCACCAAGGAGGAGCCATCGTGAGCAAGCGTATTCCATTCAAGGGGACCGCCCTGGTGGGGGTCAGTCTGGTTGCTGGCTGTGCCGTTCCGCCGGTTTCCACCTCGGGCGGAGGCGGGCCCGGCATGCCGCAGGCGGCCGACGTGCAGCAGCCGGTGGCCATGGCGGTCAACTCGACCGACCAGCAGTTCGTCTCGAACCTGGGGCCCGGCAACAGCTCCGAGATCGCTCTGAGCCAGCTCGCTCTGCAGCACGCCTCCAGCCAGGCGGTCCGGCAGTTCGCCCAGCGCATGGTGACGGACCATACCCAGGCGGGCCAGCAGCTGCAACAGGCGGCGTCCCAGGCCGGGATGACCGTTCCCCAGGATATCAAGCCCGAGGATCAGGCCGCCTCGCAGCAGCTTTCGAACCTTTCCGGCATGGCCTTCGACCGGGCCTACATGGCCAAGATGGTGGCGGACCACGAGAAGACCGTAACGCTCTTCGAGACGGAGATCCGCCAGGGTCAGAATACGGCCATCAAGGGCTTTGCTCAGCAGGCCCTTCCGACGATCCAGGACCACCTGCGCCAGGCGCGCGAGATCGCAGGTGGTTCGCAGGCCGCCCCTACCTCCTGAGGGCGGGTGGTTGGAAGCCGAGCGGGTG
>DATNQJ010000273.1:0-6115 GCA_036704085.1 Stenomitos sp. | reverse complement strand
GTCCACGATCGCCTTGCAGATGGCAAGGCCCAGGCCGGCTCCCCCGTGAGTCCGGGTGCTGCTCGGATCCACCTGGTAGAACTTCTCGAAGAGGCGCGACAGGTTCTCCGGGGCGATGCCGATGCCCGAATCCGTCACCTCGACCCGCACCATTCCCGCCGCGAGGTGGGTGCGCACGGTCAGGCAGCCGCCCGGAGGGGTGAACTTGATGGCGTTGCTCATCAGGTTCAGGACGACCTGCCCGATCCGCTGCGGATCCATCCGGACCCACGAGCCCTCGGACATCAGCTGCAGGTCCAGCCGGAGGTGGGAGTCCCGCAACTGCGGCGCGAGGCTCGAGAGCTCCTCCTGGATGAGCTGGCCGAGGCAGGCTTCTTGCCAGACCAGCGAGAACGTCCCCGCCTCCAGGCGGGCGAAGTCCAGCATATCGTCGACGATGCGCTGGAGGCGCCGCGCCCCCTCCTGAATCTGGCTCACGTAGGCGACCTGATCCGGCGTGAGGGGACCGGCCACCAGATCCTCCAGGAACTCGGCGTACCCGCGAATGGAGGTCAAGGGCGTGCGCAGCTCGTGCGAGGCGACGTTGATGAAGTCGCCCTTCAACCGATCGACCTCCTGCAGGTTGCGGATTTGCTCGTCCTGCAGGCGCTCGATCTCGACCCGGTCCGAGACGTCGATCGCGAACACGAGGATGCCTTCCAGCGTCGCGGCCCCCGCAAAGACGGGCAGGTAGATGTTGTCCAGATGGATGCCGACGGGCAGGCCGTCCCGCATGATCTGAAACGGCAGGCCACTCGCCCGTAAGGGCTCCAGGGTCTCGCGCACCACCTCCAGGCGAGGGTTGGGGTTCGGGTGGGGCACCATCTCGTAGAAGGACCTGCCGATCAACTGTTCCTTCGGCAACCCCATCATGACGGCAAAGGCCTCGTTGGCCAGGCGGATGGTCAGTTGGGGGTCCAGATAGATGACGGAGGCGGGGACGTGCTGGATGATGCGGTCCCGGAGCGCCTTCTCTCCGGCAAGCTCCTCGGTCCGCTGCGCCACCAGCGACTCGACGTGCTCGTTGCGGGCCTGCAACTGGTGTGCCAGACGGCGTAGCTCCGCGTTGGCCGTGCGTAGCTCCTCGGCGACGACCATGGCCGCCTCCCGCTCCACCTCCAGGCGAGCGGCCTGTCCCAGGCGATGCCGGATGCCCGAGGAGAGCCAGACGGTTCCGAAACTCGCCGTGATGATGGCCGACAGGCCTTCGCTCTCGGCCAGCGCGTAGGTGAAGGGATGTCCCGGCACCGAGAGCGTCCAGAGGTGGTAGGCCACGGTCAACGCCAGGCTCATGAACCCGTAGCGCAGGCCCTGGGCAAAGGACGCATAGATCACCATGAGCCCGAACGCGGCGCCCGAGTAGGAGGCCGACACATGGGAAAGGCCCAGCAGGTGCTTGAGGGATTCGAAGACGAGGATCAGCGCGAGGGTGTACCACACCGATCGTGGCCGCACGAACACATCCCGGACGATTGGCCTCACTCGCAACGATCCTTCCCCTAACGGTCGCTTGTCTTTAAGAAGAATACCCAGAGATGGGCATAAACCCATCACGGTACGAGGGGTCGGCACCATGGCATGCGAGAAGAGTGTGACCCCGACTGCCTTTGAGCGTCCTTACGGCCTGGACAGGGGCGCGCGGATTCCTTATAACGGTAACGCACCCTCCCGTGATTCGTGCGAGACCCTGCTATGAACCCGAATCCCAGTGGAACGCTCCTGCCCATCGAGTTGCTCGGCGACGGTCCGATCCCTGCCCCGGGCCCCCGTGACTCGTGGGTCGTGCTCGGCAAGCACGGCAACTGCTTCGTCTGCCAGCCGGACAACCCGGGCGGCTTGCGGGCCGACCTCTACCGGGACGGAGCGGTGATCCGCTGTCCGTTTACCTTCCGGACGCCGCAAGAGGGCCCGCCCCATCATGCCCATGGCGGCAGCATCGCGGCGCTCATGGACGAGATCATGGGTGCCGCGGCCTGGTCGCGCCGCCACAACCTGTTGGCCGTCCACCTGGAGCTCGACTACCGCCGCCCGCTCCCCCTCGATACGGAGCTGATGGCGCTCGGGTGGGTGCGCACCGAGGGCAACCGCAGCATCAAGGTGGCCGGCGAGATCCGGCTTCCGGACGGCAGCACGGCCGTGCAGGCGCAGGGGGTCTTTGCGATCGCCCGCGACATGTTCCAGCAGCCCTTCTTCGGGTAGGTTCACGGAAACGAAACGGAAGCTTGACGGTTTCGAAGCCGACCGGCCATCAACGCTTGACGGTTTCTGGGCAAGATAGACCTAGAAGCCGAGCGATGAGGGCGCAAGTAAACCCGAAGGGCAACCCCGCTGGTTGGCCACAGGCATCCGCACCGCCCAACACTCGATCGCATTGCCAAAGACCGCCGATCCGGCGGTCTTTGTGTTTTGGGGTGAACGCTTCCCTATCGTCTCGGTCGGTTCCTCAGGAGCTGGAGGGCGCCCTGCAGGCGCTTTCCGAGGGTTGCGCCGTGCATGGCCTGCATGGAGCCTGCCATGAAGGCCTTGAAGCCGGGCCACGTCGGGTACCAGAGCACCTTGTAGCGCCCCGAGCGGTTGATGTCGATGAGCTTGTCGTCGACGAACTCCATGAGGCCGATCGGACCGCCAACCCGTCCCAGGCCGCTATCCTTGAGGCCCCCGTGCTGGGTGACGGGATTGCCGAAGGATTCGAGCCCCGTGTTGACCCAGACGGTGCCCGCCTCGAGGCGCTTGGCCACCTGTTCGGCCGCCGCGAGGTCCCGACCCCAGACCGTCGCGTTGAGGCCGAAGGAGGAGTGATTGGCGCGAGCCACCATCTCCTCGAGGCCTTCCACCGCGAGGATGGGCAGCACCGGCCCGAAGGTCTCCTCGCGCATCAGGAGCATGTCGTCGGTGACATTCGTCAGCACCGTGGGGGCGTAGAAGTAGCCCTTGCCGTCGAGGCGGTGGCCGCCGACCAGGACCTGCGCGCCCTTCGCGACGGCGTCTGCCACCTGCGCTTCGACCTTGGCCAGCTGGGAGGAGTTGATGAGGGGGCCCACCTCGGTGCCGGTCTCCTGGCCGTTGCCGACCTTCAGGGCCTTGACCAGTTCGACGATGCGCTCGGTCAAAGGAGCTGCGATCGCACTGTCCACGTACAGGCGTTCCACCGAGGCGCAGGCCTGCCCGGTGTTGCTGAGCGCCCCCCAGACCACGCCGTGGGCCGTGAAGTCGATCTCCGCGTCCGCGAGCACCAGGGCGGGATCCTTGCCACCGAGCTCCAAGGTGACGGTGATGAGCTTGTCCGCGCAGCGCCCCGCCACCTTCTTCCCGGTCGCGACGCTGCCGGTGAAGCACACGTGCTGGATGGGCGCGTCCACCAGGGCCGCCCCCGTGGATCCGTCGCCCGTCAGCACCGAGAGAACGCCCTCCGGCAGGCCCGCCTGCTTGGCGAGCCGGTCGAGATGAACGGCGACCAGGGGCGTCCACTCCGAGGGCTTGTGGATCACCGTGTTGCCGGCGGCGAGGGCTCCCGAGATCGAGGCCATCGAGAGCAGGAGGGGGTAGTTCCAGGGCGAAATCACGCCGACCACGCCCTTGGGAACGAAGGTCGTGTAGGTCTTGCGGTTGCGCAAAATGGGGTTCCAGACCTGGATGGGCTGATCCTTGAGGAACCTTGCGGCGTTGCGGGCGTAGTAGGCCAGGAACTCACACGCCGAGAAGACCTCCCCCATGGCCTCGGGGACGGGCTTGCCGTTCTCCTGGCTCAGGAGCTCGGAGAAGGCCTCGGCATCGTCCCGGAGGGCGTCGCGCAGGCGCAAGAGGTGACGCGCACGGCCCTCGAACCCGAGGGCCTGCCAAGCGGGCTGCGCCCGGTGCGCGGCCTCCACGGCCCGGGCGACCTCGTCGGGCCCCGCCAGCGGGACCTCGCCGAGCGGCTCCTCGGTCGCGGGATTGTAGGAGACCAGGCGCCGCACGGCCGCCGGCTGCTTCGTCGTATCGATCATGGGCCCTCCGCTCTCTCGCTCCAGCTCACCGGGACGGCTGCTGCCCTCCGCATGTTACCCGATCGGCAAGCGCGTCTGCACCTCGATCCCCTCCGGGGAGACGGTGCAGGCGTAACAAAGGGCCTCCACCCCCGCCGCGCGGGCAGCGGCGAACTCGCGGGCATACGTCGGGTCGATGGCCGCGGCCGGTTGGAACCGACGGCAATCGTCACGCTGGACCAGGTAGACCATCACGGCGCGATGCCCCTCCGCCACCATCCGGGACAGCTCCCGCAGATGCTTGGCCCCTCGCTCGGTGACCGAGTCCGGGAAGAGGGCGAGGTCGCCGTCGGTGAGCGTGACGTTCTTGACCTCCACGTAGCAGAGGCCGCGCTCGGGATCGCTCAAGAGCAGGTCGATGCGGCTGTTCGCGCCGTACTTCTGCTCGGGCTGGACCCGGGCATAGCCGCTCAGCTCGGGGATGCGCCCCTGGGCGATCGCCTCGGCCACCAGCCGGTTCGGAAGGCTCGTGTTGATCCCGACCCAGGAGGGCCCCACGCGCACGAGCTCCCAGGAATAGGGCAGCTTGCGCTTGGGGTCGGGCTTGTGGCTGAGCATCACGGGGCTGCCCGGCTCCTTGCAGCCGAGCATGGAGCCCGAGTTGGCGCAATGCGCCGTCACGACCGTGCCGTCCGCGAGCCGCACGTCGGCGAGGAAACGCTTGTAACGCTGGATCAGGGTGCCTTCGACCAGGGGTTCGGAATACTGCACAGGGGCCTCATGGGGGGATCGGGGGAGCCGTGACCTTCTTTGTAGCACACCACGGCGCCCCCGGGGTTCACAACCCGGCCGCCTGGCGGCTAAACTGAAGCGTCTCCCCATCGAAAGGATGCTGCCGTGAACCCGCTACGAACGACTCTCGCTGCCGCCGCCCTCGTGGTCCTCTGGGCCCTGCCGAGCCATGCCCTCACGCTCACGGGCAAGGTCGTCAAGGTCGCCGACGGCGACACCATCACGATCATGACCGACGGCCAAAAGGAGCGCATCCGGCTGCTCGGCATCGACACCCCCGAGAAGAAGCAGCCCGTCTGGGGCCCTGCGGCCAAGGACTTCACCACCAAGCTCGTGATGGGCAAGGACGTCCGCGTGGAGACCGACGTCGAGGAGCGCGATCACTACGGCCGCGTCCTGGGCTATGTCTACGTCGGCAAGACGTTCGTCAACCTCGAGTTGGTCCGCCAGGGCTATGCCATGCTCTACACGTCGCCGCCCAACGTAGCCCACACCGACGAGTTCGTGGCGGCCCAGAAGGAGGCCCGCGAGGCCGGGCGCAACATCTGGAACCCCAAGAACGGGCTGACGCAGACGCCCTACGAGTTCCGGCACAAGGGCAAGAAGGCACCCAAGAAGATCCAGCAGGAAGGGCTGCCGGCCGAGCGGTAGGGCGGGAGGACGTTCCAACGAAGCTATCGGGCGGAGGTACTTGGCAAGGGCCGTGCCGCGTGACGTACGGCAGCCTCTGCCGCCGCCTCGGCGCTCGCCATGGCGGCATCCGCAAGCATGCCGCGCGGCCCCACCCAGTCCCCGGCGACGAAAAGCCCCTCGACGCCAGGCACCGCAGGCCCCGGCCTGCCGCTGAAGCCCCCCAGAGTAGCCGTCGGCAAGGCGTTGGAAACGAGCATTTTCGGCAAGAACCGCCGCACGACCACATGCTCGCGCCAGCCGGGCTGCACCGCATCCATCAGCTCCTCGAGCACCCGTTCATCCGAGGCGGGGGCCGAGGGCATGTCGGGATCCAGGTACTTGGCGACATGAACCACTGCCCCGCCGGGCGGAGCCAGCCTCGCACTTGCGGAGTGCACGGAATAATACATAGGCTGGTCGATCCCCAAGGCGAAGAGGGCCTCGGGGCAAGTCAGGCGAGAGAGCCCCAGGTCGAGGCAGGCCGCGTGCACGGGCCGAGCGGCCTCGGCCCAGCCTTGCAACGCCTCCTGCGGCGCACCCGATAGTAGCTTTGCGGCAGCAGCCGGTCCCACTGCCAAGACGATCGCATCGGCCTCGATCGTGCGACCATCCGAGAGCTGGACGGCATGAACGCGATCGGCATGCAC
>DATNQJ010000272.1:0-7569 GCA_036704085.1 Stenomitos sp. | reverse complement strand
GACGCTCCGGCCTACGTCGAAGTCGGCACCCGGGTCGAGGTCGGCCAGGTGCTGTGCATCATCGAGGCCATGAAGCTCATGAACGAGATCGAAGCTGAGGTCTCGGGCACCATCAAGAGCATCCTGGTGCAGAATGGCGAGCCGGTCGAGTTCGGCCAGGCCCTCTTCGAGATCGAGTAACCGTGTTTCGTAAGATCCTGATTGCCAACCGGGGCGAGATCGCCCTGCGGGTGCTGCGCGCCTGCCACGAGCTGGGCATCAAGACGGTGGTGGTCTACAGCGAGGCCGACCGCGACAGCTTGCCGGTCAAGCTCGCCGACGAGGCCTACTGCATCGGCCCCGCCACCAGCTCCAGCAGCTACCTGAACATCCCCAACATCATCTCCGCGGCGGTGGTCTCGGGCGCCGAGGCCATCCACCCGGGCTACGGCTTTTTGGCCGAGAACGCCCGCTTCGCCCAGATCTGCGAGGACCACGGCATCAAGTTCATCGGTCCGGCTGCCGACGTCATCGAGGGCATGGGGGACAAGATCAACGCCAAGGAGCTCATGAAGCGCAACGGCGTGCCGACGGTGCCGGGCACCGACGGTCCCATCGAGGATTTGGTCGAGGCCGAGCGGATCGCCACGGAGATGGGCTACCCCGTCATCATCAAGGCGGCCGCGGGCGGCGGCGGGCGCGGCATGCGCATCGTCCAGCACCCCGGCCAGTTCCAGGAGCAGGCGGAGCTCGCCACCCAGGAGGCCCTCTCGGCCTTCGGCAACGGCGCGGTGTACCTCGAGAAGTACCTCGAAGAGCCCCGCCACATCGAGTTCCAGGTCGTCGTGGACCAGCGCGGCAACGCCATCCACCTGGGCGAGCGCGACTGCTCGGTCCAGCGCCGCCACCAGAAGCTGCTCGAGGAGGCCCCGTCGCCGTCCTTGACGCCCGAACTGCGCGCGCGCATGGGCGAGAGCGCCATCAAGGCCATCAAGAGCCTGCGCTACGAGGGCGTGGGGACCGTGGAGTTCCTCTTGGATCGCCACAGCAACTACTACTTCATGGAGATCAACACCCGCATCCAGGTCGAGCATCCGGTCACCGAGCTCATCACGCGGGTGGATTTGGTCCGCGAGCAGATCCGGATCGCCGCGGGCGCGCCGTTGAGCCTCACGCAGGACCAGGTGCGCATCGAGGGCCATGCCATCGAGTGCCGCATCAACGCCGAGGACCCCGACAAGGGCTTCCGGCCGAGCCCCGGCACCATCACGGCCTACCTCGCGCCGGGCGGCCCCGGGGTGCGGGTCGACTCGCACGTCTACCCGGGCTACACCATCCCGCCCTACTACGACTCGATGGTCGCCAAGCTCATCGTATGGGGTGAGGATCGCGCGACCGCGATCGCGCGCATGCAGCGCGCCCTGAGCGAGTACGCCATCACGGGGGTCAAGACGACGATCCCCCTTCATGAGAAAATCTTGGACAACGCATTCTTCCGCAAGGGGGAGGTCTACACCAACTTCTTGCCCCGTCGCATCCTCGGAGGTTAGTCGTGAACACCCGCCGCGTCGCCAGGGAACTCGCCCTGCTTACGCTTTCGCAGCTCAGGAACGCCGAGGGCAAGGCGTCCATGGCCGATCTGCTCGGCCGTGCGGCCAACATGCTCGCAGCGGAGGCGCGCGAGCACCTCAACTCCGCCTGCGCCACCCTGAGCCGGGTGCGCGACGACCTCAACCGCCTCACGGGCGACTTCGGCCCGGAGCTGGTGCATGAGGTGGTGCGCGCGTCGGTGCGGGGGCGCCGCGACGCCGAGATCGACGAGCGCGCCATGGAGCATTCGGCCCTCATGTTCTGGCGCCGCGCCAAGGAGCAGGAGGCCATGCCCGAGCTGACCCAGGGCCTGTTGGAGACGGCCATCCCCGATGCCATCCAGGGCATCGAGGCCGTGCAGGAAGCCGCCGACATGCTCGCCGACGCGCTCGAGTGGCCCGCCATGGTCGCCATGGCCGACTCCGAGCAGGTCCGTCGCTTCGCCTTGAGGCTCATCGAGCAGTACACGGCGCACAAGGACGACATCGACGGCGAGCTCGGCAAGGCGGCCGAGCACTGGAAGGTCGAGCGCATGGCGAGCCTGGACCGCGACGTCCTGCGCATCGCCTTGGGCGAGCTCAAGTACGATCCCGGCGTGCCGGTCGAGGTGGCCATCAACGAGGCCATCGAGCTCGCCAAGAAGTACGGCACCGAAGACTCCGGCAAGTTCGTCAACGGCGTCTTGAGCGCGTTCGCTGGCGAGGCTGCCAAGATCCGCCGCTAGAAGGGTCGCCATGTGGTTCCAGCGCAAGCCTGAGCAGGAAGCCCCCAAGCCCACCGAAACCCCCGAGGCCAACGCGCCTCAGGAGGCCCCCGAGAAGCGTGGCCTGATGTCCTGGTTCAAGGGCAAGCCGGAGGCCAAGCCCGCCGAGCCGACGCCCGCGGCTCCGGTGACGGAGCCCGCCGAGCCGGAACCCACCGCTCCGCCTGAAGCGGCGCCGGTCGCCCCCGAGGCGCTCGAGCCGCCCGCAGCCGTCGAACCGCCCGTGGCTCCCCCGCCCAACGAGACGGCCGAGCCCGGGGCCGATGTGACCTTCGCGACGGCGGACGCGGCCGAGGCGACCGAGGACCCCAAGAAGAAGGGCTTCTGGGCAAAGACCTGGGAGGTGCTCAACACCCCCGTCTTCACCATCGACGCGCCGCAGCTCTCCGAGGCGCTCGAGAAGACCAAGTCGGGCTTCGTCGCCAACCTCAAGAAGCTCCAGAACCGCTGGACCAAGATCGACGAGGACATGCTCGAGGAGCTCGAGGAGCTCCTGCTCGCGAGCGACGTGGGGCTGCCGGTGGCCGAGGCTGCCATCGACCACGTGCGCACCAAGCACAAGAAGGGCGAGGTCTCGCCCGCCAACCTGAGCGAGGTGCTCGAGGCCTTCCTGCGCAGCGAGCTGGGCGACGCCGGCCCGCTCGAGCTCAAGCCGGGCGTGCTCAACATCCTCGTGATGGTGGGCGTGAACGGGGTGGGCAAGACGACCACCTTGGGCAAGCTCGCCGACCGCTTCCAGATGCAGGGTCACAAGGTCCTCATCGCCGCCGCCGACACCTTCCGGGCGGCCGCCATCGATCAGCTCGCCATCTGGGCCGAGCGGGCGGACGTGGAGCTGATCCGGCACAAGGAGGGGGGCGATGCGGCCGCGGTGGTCTTCGACGCCATCCGGGCGGCCAAGGCGCGCGGTGCGGACGTGCTGCTGGTGGACACGGCGGGACGCCTTCACAACAAGGCCAACCTCATGGCCGAGTTGCAGAAGATCCGCAAGATCATCGACCGCGAGGCCCCGGACGCGCCGGTGGAGAGCCTGCTGGTCCTGGATGCGACCACGGGTCAGAACGGCCTGCGCCAGGCGGAGGTCTTCCAGGAGGCCTTCCAGCTGACGGGCGTCATCCTGACGAAGCTGGACGGGACCGCCAAGGGCGGGGTCGTCTTCGGCATCCGGAAGCAACTGGGGCTGCCGGTGCGCCTGATGGGCATCGGCGAGAAGGTCACGGACCTCAAGGACTTCGACGCCAACGTGTTCGTCGAAGCCCTGTTCAGCGAGCCGGAAGCCGCGCCCTCGGCCTAATATCAGCTTCCCGAGGGAAGCAAACCCACAACAAACCGTTCGTGCTGAGCCTGTCGAAGTACGAACGGTTCCTTATTTCCGGTGCCGGTACGTGATTCGCCCCCGGGTCAGGTCGTAGGGGCTCAACTCGACGCGCACCTTGTCGCCCATCAGGATCTTGATGAAGTGCTTGCGCATCTTGCCCGAGATGTGGGCGAGCACGGTATGGCCGTTGTCCAGTTGAACCCGGAACATGGTGTTGGGCAGGGCCTCTAGGACGGTGCCCTCCATCTCGAGGGTATCTTCCTTGGCTGTCTTCGTCATGGGACCTCCTTGGCGGCGAACGCGATCCGCTCCAGCATAGAAGGAAGGGACGAGAGACCGCAAAGCCGAGGCCGAACAAGCCTTATGGCCAAGTTGCACAAGCAAGCCGGGGCGGGGTTGCCTATCAGCCGATGTTCCCCCTCGACCCGCAGGCACGATCGGTGTATGATCACCTTTTGCGCCGGGCACGTGGCGAAATGGCAGACGCGCCAGACTTAGGATCTGGTTCCGCAAGGAGTGTGGGTTCAAGTCCCTCCGTGCCCACTTTAGCAAAGAAGGTCGTCGACGACAGCGGTCGTGGACGACCTTTTTCGTTCTCCCCCTCAAGGCACGAGCATCCGTTGGATCCGGCGGGTCGGCGGTGTAGCCTGGCGGTGATCGCATGGCCCGCCTTCGGCCGAGGGTTGCGGGTCTCGGGCGCGATCCAAGGAGGGGGCTATGGACCGGATCGAGAACCTCATGCTGCACTTCCGGGACGCCGAAGGGATCACGCTGTTCCTGTGCTACGGGACCGAGCGCATCCGGCTCGCCGCCAAGGCCGACGTGGGCGACAACGTCATCTCCTGCACGGCCGCCTTCGAGTACCCCCAGGCCCCTTCCCCCGATGGCGACCTCACGAACGACGTGCTGGAAGCCATGCTGAGCCTGATCGCCGCCGTCCGGCGCGAGCGGCGCAAGGTCCTCGAGGCCGCTGTGCAACCTGGCTAAAGAGCCTCCCGCAAAACCGCCAATCCAACCGACCGGCGACGCGCCATACTCCTTTCGAACCCACGCTTGTTCGCTGGAGGGGACGCCCCATGGTCATTCGTCTCGACGTCGTTGCGACCAGCCTCAGTCTCCTGCTGCTCACGGGCACCGCCTCGCAAGCGGCCCTCTTGCCGGAGGTCACGCCGAGCGGACAGGTCGCCCTGCCGTTCTCCCACCGCTTCACGGCGGGTGGCAAGCTGGTCAGCACCCCGACCTACACCCTGGCCTCGGGACTGACCGCGGGTCTGGAGGCCTCCCTGCGCCTCGCGCCGGACTCGGATATCCAGCGCGTCCGGCCCGAGTGGGAGCCCCGGATCACCTACCAGCTGCATGGCGGCCCCTCGCCCTGGCACCTGGCGATCGCCACCGCCTACAACTCCGCGGCCGTCTCGGCGGATGCGGCCTTGCTCGGCTCTTACCAGTTGGGCACCGTGCTCTTGAGGGGATCGGCGTGCGGCTTTTCATCCGGCTACGGGGTCGGCGGCCCCACCAGCGCCATGGGGCTCGGTCTCGACTGGCGCTTCAACGACTGGCTGACGGCCACGGGCGACTACGGCGGGGTGGTGCTGGCCCAGGACATGGACGCGATCGCCAACCAGCTGCCGCCCCTGGGCCTCACCCAGGCCTGGCGCGTCGGGGTCGTGCTCGGCTCGGAGCGCGCCCAGCATGTCGAGCTCTACGTCACCAACAGCCACACCAGCACCCTGCAGGGCCTGCACCGGGGCAGCGACCAGGTGCAGGTGGGCGTCGAGTACCAGGTGCCGCTCTGGGGCTTCCGGCCGCCCGCGCCGGACGTCCCCATGCCGGACCTGAGCGGGGTCCCCGACCCGTTCGCGATCTCGATGGCCACCGCCTCGCCGCCCCCCACCGGGGCTGCGGTGCGCCCCTTGCGGATCGTGCCGGCGATGGCCCCGGCGATGGCCCCGCCCGTTCCCGAGGCCCGTCGCCCGCACCGCGTCCCGCACGTGACCCGCATGCCCCCGCACCTGAACGTGGTCCGGCTGGCTCCAGGCTTGCACGTCGTCCGGATGGGCGCCCACGGCTATTCGCCGGCGCTGATCAGCGTGCCGCGCGGCAGCGTCGTACGCTGGGTGAACGGCGATCGCATCTCGCACACGGCCACGGCCCGCGGGCTCTGGGACTCGCTCTGGAAGAAGCCGGGCAAGGGCTTCGAGGTCCGCTTCAACCGGACGGGGACGTTCACCTACCAGTGCAAGCGGCACCCCAACGAGCGGGGAGTCGTGCGGGTGTTCTAGGGGACGAGGGTGCAGGTGATCTCGACATACAGCGGATTGCCGCTCCGATCCAGGATCGGACGGGTGCGCTTGGTGTCGCTGAAGAACTCGAGGCGCAGATACCCGTTCGCATTGGTCGGCGTCCAGGTGCTACGCAGGGCCTCGCTCGAATCCAGGATGTAAAACTCCCCGATGGCGGTCGGGCCGGACTTCGTGGCACTGGTGGCCGGCTGCACATCGACAGAGCACGGCCGCACCAGGGTCGGGGCGAGGGCCGTCCCGCCATCCTGGTAGTAGGTCACCGAGTAGGCCCCGATCTGGTCGCCCATCCCGTTCGGCGGGGCCTTGAAGGCAACTGTGACCGATTCGGGCGTGAAGGTCAGGCTGGCATCCGCCGAGGCCTTTTGCACCTTGATGTAGGGCAGGGCAGCCGTCGCCACCACGGCCTTGGAGCCGCTCGGCACGGCGCCGTACGCCGGCAAGTAGAGCTCAGCAACCTGGGTTGCCCCCGACGCCTGAACCGTCACCGGGATCGAGCGGCTCGCGTCATCGTAGCTCAAGGAGAGGGTCTGATCCCCCGAGGGCACGCCCAGGAGGATGAACTCCCCGGCTTGCAGCGAGACGGTTTGCCCCTGCTCGTCGACCACGCTGGCCGACGCCACGGCCGTCAAGACCGAGACCGAGCCCATGGCGACCTTGGCCCCCGGCAGGCGCTGGCCATTGCGATCCACGACATAGCCGCGGATCGCCCGGACGGTCGTCGGGGTAGGACTGGGACTGGGGCTCGGGCTGGGGGACGACGTGACGTAGCCGGGCGTGGCGGTGGCGGCCGGTGTCGCCGAAGGCGAGGGTGAGGCGTCCAACGGCACCAGGGGCGGCGACAGGTCGCAGCCCAAGAGGCCCACGAGGAGCACCAGGAGGATGGCCATGGGAATCGCAATGCGGCGCATGCTGGCTTTCTACCCGCCTGGCGGCCCCTTCATACCCTGAAACGGCATAAGCTCCATCGTTTGGGGGTACCATGAAGGAGCGCCCGAAAGGAGCCCCATGCGTCGAGCCCTCGCCATCGCCTTGCCCTTGGCAGCCCTCCTGGCAGGCTGTCCGCAGGCCCGCATGGCTGACATGCCCGCCCTCCAGAACGTCGACAGCAGCAAGCTGGCGGTCGCGCTCCAGCCGACTCCGAACGCCTCCGCCTCGCCGAGCCCCAAGCCCTCGGTGATCCCGCCCCGCGAGATCATGCCCTTCCAGACCGGGGACCGCTTCGAGTACGCGCTGCGCTACTACCTCGGCGGCTTCCTGGGCGTGCCCGTGGGAACGCTCGCCATCGAGATCGACCGGGTCGAGGTGGCCGACGGCGTCGAGACCATCGACCTGCGTCTGCTGCCGCCCTTCAGCGCCCCCGAGGCACACCGCGTCGTCCTCAAGGACGGCATGTTCCACTACGACGACAAGCCCTTCGTCCCGACCCACATGCGTCCCGGGGACAGCTGGCCCGCCCAGGATGGGATTGCCTCGGTGGTCGGGCGCGAGACCGTCGACGTGCCCGCCGGACAATTTCCCTACTGCTACCGGGTCTACTTCCTCGACCCGCATACCGGCGAGCAGTTGACGCTATGGTTCGCCCCCGGAGTCGGCCTCGCCAAGGGCGACTTCAACCT
>DATNQJ010000271.1:0-3164 GCA_036704085.1 Stenomitos sp. | reverse complement strand
GAAGGGATCGGGCGGCGCTGAGGGCTACTTCTTCCGGCGGGAGCGCTCGACGAAGTCCGCGAGCTTCTTGAGCGCGTCGATGGGCGAGAGCTTGTTGTAGTCGACGGCGCCCAGCTCGTCGCGGATCGGGTCGCGCTCCATCTGCGTGGGCTGCCCCGAGAAGAGCGCCAGCTGCTGGAGCTCGCCCGGCTTCGGCTTCTGGGCCGCGATCTTCGGGCGGTCCGACTGGTCGAGGGTCATCGACTCCAGCCCCGCCAGGATCACCTTGGAGCGCTCGACCACCGGCTTGGGGATGCCGGCCAGGCGCGCCACGTGGATGCCGTAGCTCTTGTCGGTCGGCCCTTCCACGATGCGGTGCAGGAACACGATCCCGTCGCCCCACTCCTTCACCGAGACGTGGAGGTTGCGGACGCCCTTCAGGACCCGGCCGAGCTCGGTGAGCTCGTGGTAGTGGGTCGCGAAGAGCGTCCGCGCCTGGACCTGGGTGGCCAAGTACTCGCTCACGCTCCAGGCGATCGAGATGCCGTCGAAGGTCGAGGTGCCGCGCCCGATCTCGTCCAGGAGGATGAGGGCGCGCGGGCTCGCGTTGTTGAGGATGTTCGCCGTCTCGTTCATTTCGACCATGAACGTCGACTGGCCGGTCGCCAGGTCGTCGACCGCGCCCACGCGGGTGAAGATGCGATCCACCAGGCCCACGCGGGCCCGGCGCGCGGGCACGAAGGACCCGATCTGGGCCATGAGCACGATGAGCGCGATCTGGCGCATGTAGGTGCTCTTGCCCGCCATGTTGGGGCCCGTCAGGATGATGAGCTGGCTCGCGTCGGTGTCGAGCCGCGTGTCGTTCGGAACGAAGGTGCCGGGCGGCAAGAGCTGCTCGATGACCGGGTGGCGACCACCCTCGATCTCGAGCACCGTCGAATCGTCGACCGCCGGGCAGACGAAATGCTGGCGCACCGCCACCTCGGCAAAGGAGACGAAGACGTCGAGGGCGGCCACGTGACCCGCGATCGTCTGCAGCTCCGCGGTCCAGGGCTGGATGGCCGCGCGCAGGGCGGTGAAGACCTCGTACTCCATCGACCCGATGCGCTCCTGGGCCGTCAGGATGGCACTCTCACGCTCCTTGAGGACCGGGGTGATGTAGCGCTCGGCGTTGACGAGCGTCTGCTTGCGCTGGTAGTCCTCGGGGACGAGATCCCGGTTGGCATGCGTGATCTCGATGAAGTAGCCGAAGGTCTTGGAGTAGCCGACCTTGAGGCTCCTGATGCCGGTCCGCTCCTTCTCCTGGGCCTCGAAGGCCGCGAGCCAGTCCTTGCTGTCCCCGAGCAACGCACGGGTCTCGTCCAGCTCGGAGCTGTACCCGTCGCGCACCAGCCCCCCCTCGGTCAGGGAGATGGGCGGGTGATCGACGAGGGTCTCGCGGATGCGGATGGCCAGCTGCGCGATCTGGGACGGCATGGCCTCGAGCGCGCGCAGGGCGGGGGCCTGGCAGCCAGAGACGGTCTCGATCAACCCGGGCAGGGCCTCGAGGCTGTCCCGGAGGGCGATGAGGTCGCGAGCGTTGGCAGTATTGGCCGCAATGCGGCTCGTGAGGCGCTCGAGGTCCCGGATGGAGCCCAGGTATTCGCCGAGACGCATCCGCAGGGCGGGGGCGGCGACGAGCTCCTGGACGGCCTGATGGCGGCTCGCGATGGCGTAGGAGTCGAGCAGCGGGTGCAGCAGCCACTGGCGCAGCTTGCGGCCGCCCATGGCGGTCTGCGTGTGGTCCAGCACCGAGAGCAGGGAGCCCTTCCAGGCCCCATCGCGCGCCGTCTGGGTCAGCTCGAGGTTCCGACGGGTCGCCGGGTCGAGCAGCATGTACTCGGCCAGGCGGTAGGTCTGGATGGTCGAGAAGAGCGCGAGCTGGGCCTTCTGGGTCTCGGCCACGTACCCCAGCATCGCCCCTGCCGCCATGGTCGCGAGCGGGAACTCCATGAGGCCGAAGCCTTCGAGGCTGCGCACCCGGAAGTGCTCGGCGATGAGCGAGCGAGCCTTCTCGAGGTTGAAGGTATAGTCGGGACGCGGCGTGAGGTTGAGATCGTCAGGAAAGACGCCGTCCCAGGACGGATCCAGCTGGGCGGCCTTCAGGCGGCCGGGCGTGCGCCCCCAGGCCATGTTCTGCCAGACGCCCGGGTTGACGGGCACCAGGAGCTCGGCCGGCTGGATGCGGGCCAGCTCGCCGGCGAGCTGCTGGGTGTCGGTGAGCTGGGTGGCGCGGAACTCGCCCGTGGACATGTCGCAGTAGGCGAGGCCGAAGCCGTTGGGGCCCTTGGAGACGGCCGCCAGGTAGTTGTTCTGCTTCTCGCTCAACAGCGACGACTCGAGCAGGGTGCCCGGCGTGACGAAGCGGACGATCTCGCGCTTGACGAGGCCCTTGGCGAGCTTGGGGTCCTCCATCTGCTCGCAGATGGCCACCCGGTAGCCGCGCTCGATGAGCCGCGCCAGGTAGTTGTCCAGGGCATGGTGCGGCACGCCCGCCATGGGGATGCGATCGCCCCCACCGCCCTCGCGGCTCGTCAGCGTCAGCTCGAGCTCACGGCTCGCCAGCACCGCGTCGTCGAAGAACAGCTCGTAGAAATCCCCCATGCGGTAGAAGAGCAACACGTCCGGGTGTTGCTGCTTCAGCGACAAGTAGTGGGTCATCATGGGCGAGTACTGGGGCTGCACCGAAACCTCCGAAGAACCTGAGGGCGCTCAGTGTCCCATTTTACCTCCCTTTTGGAGCGGGGAACCAAAACCAGTCACCTGAGCATTAGAAGTTACCAATAATCAAAACCCGGGAACAAGGCGCTTGTCAGGTTGGTTGCTTTCGCAGGATCCGCACCATTGAAGCATTTACGACCCTACATTTTTGATAAGGCAGGCCGTTCCCCGATGTGGGGTCACGCGCGCCGCGCATGGCCGCTGCTGCCCTTGATCCTGGCGGCTAGCTGCGCCCTCGAGGACGATCCCGTCCCGGCCCCCCGCCCCGTCCCGAAGGCCACGGCCTCGGCGCCTGCGAGCTCCACCACCCTCCATAGCGGGATCGACACGCAGACCGGCCCTGTCTCCCTGGAGACCTTGGCGCCGGTGCTCCACCCGACGACTCAGCCCACTCCCTTCGGAACGCTCGGACTGCCCTACCTCGT
>DATNQJ010000270.1:0-5235 GCA_036704085.1 Stenomitos sp. | reverse complement strand
ATCCTGCGGCAAACGGACCTGCGGCCCGTGACGGACACCCTCAAGGCGGCCCTCACGACCGGCCGTACCATCTTCGACAACTTCCTGCACTTCTACGGCTTCGAACCCGAGCCCACGCCCCCCAGGCTCTACGTCCTGCCGCGCGAGATCGAGGCGCTCGGCTTGGAGGACGATGGCGGCGACGAGCTCATCGTGGCCATCTCTGCCGACAGCAAGGAGCCGGATCGGCGCTGGGGCCAGGAGCGGTTCGCGGAGCTCGCCGCCTACCTCGAGGCGGCCCACGGCGTCTCGCTCATCGAACTGGGAAGCGGTCTCTCGGCGGGTCACCTGGGCGTCGGGCTCGACCTGGTCGGCCAGACCAGCCTGCGCGAGACCATGGCCGTGCTCTCCATGTGCGACCTGTTGGTCGGCAACCACGGCGGCCTGACCCACGTCGCGGGCGGCCTCGGCACCCCCATCCTCAGCCCCTGGGGCGCGAGCCACCCCTATGCGGCCTACGCCTACGATGCCCACTCGATCGCCCTCGAATCGAGCCCGGCCTGCCGCCACTGCGGCTGGAGCGGCAACATCCTGCCGGAGTGCCTCCGGGCCGATCTGCAGAGCGGGCGCGTGCCCTGCACGCAGGCCATCACCGTGGACGCCATGCGCTCGGCGGCCGACTCCCTCCTGCCCCGGCTCAAGGCCGAGCGCGCCGTCCTGCGGGCCAATCGGCTGGCGCGCCAGCAAGCGGCCCGCGACCCCCGCGACCTCGCGCATTTCGATCGCAAGACCGAGGTCACGCCCTTCACCCACCAGCACCTTTACCTCGGCGGCACGAGCGGCTGGGGACGGGAGCACCGGCGGGACAACTTCGCCAGGCTCCAGGAGGTCGTCGCCTTCCCGGACTGGTTCAACCGGCCCGAGGAGTGGAAGCGCCTCGTCGAGACCTTCATCGCGGGGCATGATCCGGAGGATGGGTGGCTCTTGACGCTTTCAGCCCATCCGCTGACCGGGCCCGAGGTCTGGGCCGTCATGGAGGAGTTCCTGCTGCGCGAGCGCACGGGCCGCAAGCCCGTGCCCAAGCTCCGGCTGATCCTGGGCACCCTCACGGATGACGAGCGGGCCTATCTACAGGCGCGCGCCGCCGGCGTCACTCCTTAGCGCGCCGCCTCAGGGCGTCCACGCTCTCCCGCAGGTAGCGCTCGAGCTCCTGGCGAACGACATCCGACATGTCCTGGAAGGTGACCAGCACCGGCCCCTGATCGCTGCGCAGCACCAGGGCATCGAGCTTCACGACGCCCTCCGGCAGGAACAGGGAGAGGCGCACGCGCTCGTCGGGCTTCAAGGGACGATTGAGTTCCAGGCGAGCCCCCGCCCCGGAGAGGGTCTGCGTGTGACCGGTGGCCACCAGGCGGCCCTCCGGGACGCTGCGCACGTCCACCGCCACGCGGCGCACCAGGTGCACCTCGGCGCGGCCCTCTTCCTTGAGCTCGGCGAGGGGGACGGCGATCTCGACGACCGTCACGGCCGTCGCCTGACCGCGCCGGAAGGACTGCTGCCGGCCGTTCGCCCAGGTGATCCGGCCCTCTGGAGGCAGGATGGCGGCGATGTCGTGCGGGATGCGGATGGCCACGGTCGCATGGGTCGCATCGACCCGCACCACCTCACCCACGACCTCCTCGCCCTCCCAGGAGACGACGGCCAACGAGCCCGGACGCGGAGCGGCCACGGCTTACCGGTGCAGGGCGTTGGAGGACAGCCAGCTGCGGCGGCGGATCCGCTTGCGCCGGCGCAGGCCCTGCCAACGGAAGACCGAGAACAAGGCCACCGAGAGCGCACCGCCCTTGAGGAACCAGGCGAAGACCGCGCCGAGATCCCCGAACAGGGGACCCGCCGCGGGCACCATCGCGGCAGCCACCACCGGGGCCTCGGCCACGACGCGATCGCCGTCGCGCAGCTCGTAGCTGCCCAGCACCTGGCCGGCCTGGACCGGCGCCTGCACCTTGTCGGCCACATGGAAGGAGGCCTGGACCGAGGGCTTGCTGCCGCCCTGGGGCACGCTGAGCGCGATCGCCTCCTTGAGGACGGCCGGCACCTGGCGCTGGCTGCCGCCCACCACCGAGACGTTCGCGACCCGCTGGCCGGCCGCGGCGATGGGCTCGGAGGTGAAGGAGTCGAGCCCGTAGTTGAGGAGGTTCTCCGCGTCGCGCCAGCAATCCGGGTCGCTCAGGATGGCCTCGATGACGTAGCGGCCGTCCCGCTTGGCCGAGCCGACGAAACACTTGCCCGCCACCGTCGTGTAACCGGTCTTGCCGCCCCAGGCTCCGGGGAAGTACCGCAGGAGCTTGTTGTGATTGACGAGCAGGCGGTGCTGGATGCGCTTGTTGCCCGGAAGCTCCTTGGTCTTGGTGGCGGCGATCTCGGCGAAGGTCGGGTTCTGCAGGGCATAACGGGCGATCATGGCCATGTCGTAGACGCTGGAGAAGTGATCGCTGGTCGGCAGGCCGTGCGGATTGGCGTAGTGGGTATCCTTGAGGCCCAGGGCCTGGGCCTTCTGGTTCATGAGAACGACGAACTTGTCGGCATCGCCCGCGATGTACTCGGCCACCGCGTTGGTGGCGTCGTTGCCCGAGTTGAGCATCATGCCGTAGAGCAGTTGCTCGAAGGTGAGCTTCTCGCCGGCCTCCAGGTAGATGCTCGAGCCGTTGATGTCGGAGCTCTTCTTGCTGACCACCACCGTGTCGCCCAGGTGCCCCTTCTCGATGGCCACGATGGCGGACATCATCTTGGTGGTGCTCGCCTGGGGCATGCGGGCGTGGGGATTCTTGGCGTAGAGGACCTGGCCCGTCACCCCGTCGATGACGATCGCCGCCTTGGCCGTGACCTCGGGCATGCGGGCGGCATGCGCGGAGGGCGCCAGCGAGGCGAGAAGGCCGAGGGCCAATGCCAAGTGCAGGGTCTTCCGTAGCAAGTCAGCCGCCTCCTCCATCGCACGGACCTGGTAGCAACATATCGACAGGTCACTATTATACCGACCGGAACCTTTCGTGAAGCTTTAAGCTTCGTTAAGTCCCGACCCTATCCTAGAGGCCGCGCCGGAGGCCGACGGTGATCCCGCTCACCCGCACCACGTCTTGTTTGACGCCGATTGGGATTTCATTAAAAGTGGATTAAATCCGCCGCAAAATTGGGGCTTAAGCTCCTCTTGCATTCGGACTAAGCTTGCGATATATTAGGATCCGTGGTCGCCGGAACCCCAATCCCGGAAGACGCGCACCTCTAGCTCAGTTGGTAGAGCAGCTGACTCTTAATCAGCGGGTCCTGGGTTCGAGCCCCAGGGGGTGCACCTGAGAGCCCCGCGCACAGCGGGGCTTTTTTACTGACCGCCGAGCGGATCTCCATTGACGGTCAACCAGTTGCCATATAGAATGGCTCCGGCGACAGCGCCATTGCGCACCTCTAGCTCAGTTGGTAGAGCAGCTGACTCTTAATCAGCGGGTCCTGGGTTCGAGCCCCAGGGGGTGCACTCAACTTCTCAGGCCCCGAGAGATAACGGGCCGCCTGATCCCGGGGAGATGCCAGAGTGGTTGAATGGGCATTCCTGGAAAGAATGTAGACTGCGTCAAGCGGTCTCGGGGGTTCGAATCCCCCTCTCCCCGCTCTCTTCAACCAACAACCCGAGACCTTCCCGGAGGATAAATGAGCACGACCGCCACGCTCCCCGTCGCCGTCCTCGAGGCTCGCGCCAAGGTCGCCGAAACGGCGAAGTTCCTGCGCGAACGCACGCTGATCCAGCCCAAGGTCGCCATGGTGCTGGGTTCGGGCCTGGGAGAGCTCACCAAGGAACTCGAAGGCGCCGAGGTCATCCCCTACGCCGAGATCCCCAACTTCCCGACCTCGACGGCTCCCGGTCACGCCGGCAACCTGGTCTTCGGCCTCCTGGGCGGTCAGCCCGTGGTCATGATGCAGGGCCGCTTCCACACCTACGAGGGCTACACCCCGCAGCAGGTGGTCTTCCCGATCCGGGTCTTCAAGGCCCTCGGCGTCGAGATCCTGGTCAACACCTGCGCCACCGGCGGCCTCAACCGCGCCTTCCAGGCCGGTGACCTGATGCTCATCAAGGATCACCTCAACCTGACGGGCAACAACCCCCTCATCGGGCCGAACGACCCCGACCAGGGCCCCCGCTTCCCGGTCATGTTCGATGCCTATCGCTCGGATCTGCGCCAGATCGCGCATCAGGTCGCCAAGGAGCAGGGCATCACCCTGCACGAGGGCGTCTACGCCGGCATCACCGGCCCCGCCTTCTTCACCCCGGCGGAGCTGCAGCACCTCATCACCGTCGGCGCCGATTCCATCGGCATGTCGACGGTCTACGAGACCATCACCGCGGTGCACTGCGGCCTCAAGGTCCTCGGCCTCGGCATGATCTCGGACATGGCTCTGCCCGACGCCGACCACCACGCCACCGAGCAGGAAGTGCTCGACGTCGTCGGCCAGAGCGCGGCCAAGGCCCGTCGCCTGGTGCGCGGGATCGTCGAGCGGCTCTAAGCCCGTTTCAAGTTGCCCCCCGGCCTGGGCCGGGGGGCTTTTTCGTCGCTACTTCCGGATCAGCTCGTCCTTGCCCCAGAAGATGCGGGCGAACTTCTGACCGGGGGCGTAGTCCGTGTGCACGTCCGTGCCGTGGAAGGTCTTCTTGAGCAGGCCGCCCAGGCGGTGAGCCAGGAAGGGCGAGAGGGTGTCCACCTCGATCTCGGCCCCCTGGTCGACGAGCTTGCCGATCCGCTCGTGCGGATTGGTCGACCGCGCGCGGTTCTCCTCGTTGAAGACCGTGTCGAGGATCTGGTCGTGAAAGCGCTCGAGCCCGTCGAGCTTCAGATGCAGCTCCCCGCAGAAGTTCTGCTCCGCGATCGCCTTGCAACTCGGGCATGTGAGCTGGGTCACCTGGGGGTCCGCGGCGAGCTTCTGGTACTCCGCCTCGTCCAGGTGCCAATGCTTGGGATGGTAGATGGCATGGCAGCTGACGCAGTAGGCCGTATCCCCCTCGATCGGGGGCGCGGCGTTCATGTGGTGCGGGTCGTCCGGCCGCAGCTCGTCGATCCGCCGGCCCGCGACCTTGCGCCGACCTTCCCGGCCCTGGTGGGTGGAGAGCGATCCGCCGATCCCGCTCGCCTTGCTCGGTCCCTTCATCGTCATGCTCCTTCCCTCATGCGTCCGGCCGGCCCCGAAGGGCACCGTAACGATTTGTTGCGGCCC
>DATNQJ010000269.1:0-3926 GCA_036704085.1 Stenomitos sp. | reverse complement strand
GACCCACTTGGCGAGGCCGATCTCCCAGGCATACCACTCCACCAGGAAGAGGCCCTCGTCCGCCCGGTGCTCGACGCGGAAGCAGTCGCGCAGGCGGCCGGCGGGAGTGTCGATCTCCTCGGGGCCCTTCACGTCGCAGGTCACCGTCCCGAGGTCGGAGTCCTCGTAGCTCCACTGGGCGCCGTCGCGCAGGGGGAAGCGAAGCAGGGGGTTGTCCAGACACTCCGAGCGGTAGAGGGCCTTGCGGCTCACGATGAAGCTCTCCTCGCCCGCGCCGCTGGAGAAACTCACCACGCCGCCGACGGGCGTGAGCCGGATCTGGTCGATGGCGTATACCACCGTCTCCCCGGTCAGCTGATCGGCGTACAGCCACTCATAACCCGATACCAAGGGGTAGTAGGGATCCAACGGGATTCGCTTGATGGCTTGCTTCATGGGCCACCGTCCTCGCTGCGAGGGCCTTACCATGCCCTTCATACCCAGCGGATGGTTGGCTCGAAACCCAGGCGTTGACACGTCATGGGAGGGAGGCGCCCGGATCGGCGCTATCCGAGCAAACGGGGCGAGTGCCGGGCGCTCGCCCCGCTGAGAACGCCCCTAGCGTGCGCTCAAGGCCGCATGCTTCTGGCCCGCCGTGAGCGGGGTCCGCGAGAGGTAGCGGCCCTGGCCGCGATCTCCCACGTACTGACCGCCCTCGACCACCACGCGCCCGTTGACGAGCACGTAGCTCGGAGCGCCGATCGTCTCGAAGCCCTCGAAGGGGTTGTAGTCCACCCGGTGGTGCTGGCTCTTGGCCGAGATGACGCCCTTGACCGTGGGGTCGAAGACCACCACGTCCGCGTCCGCCCCCACCGCGAGGGTGCCCTTGCGGGGGTGCAGGCCGAAGATCTTGGCCGGGTTGGTGGCGAAGATCTCGACGAAGCGGTTGAGGCTGATCCGCCCGGGCACCACGCCGTAGGTGTACAAGAGGGCGAGCCGGTTCTCGATGCCGGGCGCCCCGTTCGGGATCTTGGCGAAGTTGTCCCGGCCCAGCTGCTTCTCGCCGGCGAAGTTGAACGGACAGTGGTCGGTGGCGACCGTCTGCACGTAGCCCTGCGCGAGGGCGTGCCAGAGGGCCTCGTTGTCCTTGGTCTTGCGCAGGGGCGGGCTCATGACGTACTTGGCGCCGCCGAAGTCCGCTTCCTCGTACCGGCTGTCGTCCAAGAGCAGGTACTGGGGGCAGGTCTCGGCCATCACGTGCTGCCCGTTGCACTGGGCATGCTGGACGTGGCGCAGGGCCTCCTCGCAGGTCAGGTGCACGACGTAGAGCGAGCGGTCGGCGATGCCCGCCAGGGCGATCGCCCGGTGTGTCGCCTCCCCTTCGGCCTCGGCCGGACGGCTGAGCGCGTGGTAGCGGGGGTGCACCTTGCCCTCGGCGACGAACTGCTTGACCAGCGCGTCCACCACCTCGGCGTTCTCGGCATGCACCGTCACGAGCGCGCCCAGGTCGCGGGTACGGCGCATGACCTGGAAGAGGCCCTCGTCGTCGATGCCGATGGAGCCCTTGTAGGCCATGAAGGTCTTGAAGCTCGTGATCCCCTCGGCCACCACCTTGGGCAGCTCCGCGGCGACCTTGTCGCTGTAGTGGGTGACGGCCATGTGGAAGGCGTAGTCGAAGACGGCCTTGCCCTTGGCCTTGTGGCGCCAGACGTTCAGGGCATCGAGCAGGGGCTGGCCGCGCTCGGGCATCACGAAGTCGATGACGCTCGTGGTGCCGCCGACGGCCGCGGCGATGGTGCCGGTCTCGAAGTCATCGGTCGAGAAGGTGCCCATGAAGGGCATGTCCAGGTGGGTGTGGACGTCCACGCCGCCCGGGAAGACGAGCTGCCCCGAGGCGTCGATGACCGTGTCGCCCGCATGGGCATCGAGCTTGCGGCCGATCGCCACGATCGTGCCGTCCTGGATGGACACGTCGGCGCGCATGCGCTCGGACGCGGTGACGAGTTCGCCATTCTGGATCAAGACGCCCATGGGGACCTCCTTTGCTCGCAAACGGGCAATCGAAGGTCCCAGCCTACCATGGGAAACGCGCCGTCGTCATCAAATCAAGGCCTGAATCAAGCGGGCCGCCTCGTTCAGCGCGAACAAGGCGGCCCGAGCGGCGTGATGGGCGGGTTTGACTAGCCCTTGCGGCCGTACTTTTCGTCGAGGTAGGGCAGGATCTTCTCTTCGTCGTCCAGGACCGTGTCGCCGTCCACCAGGACGGGAACCGAGGGCTGGCCGGAGACCTGGATGACTTCCTGGCGCTGGCTGCGATCGCGCGGAACGTTGATGTTGATGTAGGTGATCTGCAAGTCGCTGAGCTTCTCCCGCACCATCCGGCAGTAGGGGCAGCTCTCGAACTGGTAAAGCTTCATCATGGGCGACATCTCCTAGAAAGGGGGCGGCCCCATTATAACGGAGTTCTAGCGGCGGGGGTGCAAAGCGTGTTAAACTACGGCCTTGAGGCGGTTTTTACGCCATGGCACTGACGTGAGAAGGAGACGGCGCATGAGTGACGGACCTCGCAAGGAGCGACTGGGCCAGGTCTTGCTGTCGCAGGGCATCATCACCGACGAGCAACTGGACCATGCCCTCGCCGAGCAGGCCAAGAAGCCTTACATGCGCCTGGGCGAGCTGCTCTTCAGCCTGGGCTACCTGACGTTCAACCAGCTCGAGAGCCAGCTCGAGCAGCAGTACCGCGACATGCGCCTCGGCCAGATGCTCGTACGCAAGGGCCTCATGACCCCGGATCAGCTCGAAGAGGCCATCACCGAGCACGAGTCGACCGGCCTGCTCCTCGGTCACCTCGTCATCCGGCTCGGCTTCTGCACCCTCGAGCAGGTCTCCAAGGTGCTCGAAGAGCAGCGCGCGCTCGCCTCGCAGTACCATTAGGGAACGCCTGACCCTTTCGTCCGGTGACGCCTGTGGCTGCCGCTCGCTGCCCGACAGCGATCGGCGCGAGGCGCCCGGTGCCCCTTTCTGGCCGCGCAAGCGGCCAGTTTTATTAGATGTTCATTAAGCGGGGCGCCGTGGGTTGTCATACGTCGGTCATCCGGTGTATTTTGGCGATGAGGTCCCCGGTTCGCTCGAACCCAAGCGCCGTCGACGGCGACGCGCGTGTGATGGACCGTACCACTCTTCCCCGGCCCGGTGGCCGGGTATGACAACGGAGTCATCAGAAGATGTCGGTGATTAAAACCCGCTTTCACCTTGCCGCGGACAAGGTGCGGGGCCCCCAGGCCCTGGAGCTGGCCCTCGAGGCCCTCAGCGCGGCCCTTCCCTACGCCCGTATCACGCATGTCCTGCTCGACCACCGCTCCTTCGCCATTGCGACCGAGCGCTTCCCGGATGCCATCTGGCAGCGGCTCCTCGCGAATCGCGCCTGGCATCCCAAGCTCGTGAGCCATCTGGTCGAGAGCCTCGCCGAGAGCGATCCGGCGCGCCGCAAGGTCCTTCAGGACAAGTTCTACCGCCTTTTGGCCAAGCCCACCGTCAAGGTGCAGGTCGCCGGCACGCTCATGTACGACGACGAGAGCACGCCGGGCCTCCTGACCTCCGTCACCTTCCCGCGCATGCGCGACCTGGGCTGCAAGCTCCGGGTCGAGGCCTTCAGCACCCTCTTCACCGCGGAGCGCCCGCAGGCGGCCCCTGACCTGTACGTGGTCATGCTGCAGCGCCAGTTCTACCGGGATCAGGTGCGCGAGCCGGTCGCGCGCGCCTAGCGCCCAGGCGCTCCGAAAAGCCAGCTCATGTTGTCTCCGCGTTCTTCACGAAAGACCGTCACCCCGGCCGGGGTCCAGAGTCTGTGACACGAGAGCCGGCCCTGGATCCCTGCCTGCGCCGGGATGACGGGCCTTGACAGGGCATTTGGGCTACTCACCCGACCCGAACCCTGGGTGGCTTGG
>DATNQJ010000268.1:0-4204 GCA_036704085.1 Stenomitos sp. | reverse complement strand
CCACCCCAAGGTCGGCGAGCCGCACGCCGAGGTCTTCGCGCTTCGCTCGGCCGGTGAGCGGGCTCAAGGAGCCACGGCCTACGTGACGCTCGAGCCCTGCAACCATCACGGCCGCACGGGCCCCTGCACCCAGGCCCTCCTCGCCGCCGGCGTCCGGCGGGTGGTGTTCGCGGTCGAGGACCCCAACCCCCTCACGGCCTCCCAGGCCGCGCAGGTCCTGACCCAGGCGGGCGTCGAGGTGGCGTGGGGCGTGCTCGCCGACGAGGCCCGCCGCCTCAACGAGGCCTTCTTCAAGTACATCCGGACCAAGCGCCCGTTCGTCGTCATGAAGATGGCCATGAGCATGGACGGGAAGATCGCGACCGAAACGGGCGAGAGCAAGTGGATCAGCGGCGAGGTCTCGCGCGGGTACGTCCAGGAGCTGAGAGCCACGCTGTCGGCGGTCATGGTCGGCATTGGCACCGTGCTCGCCGACGACCCGCGCCTCAACGCGCGCGTCGAGGGGGCCCGCCAGCCGGCTCGGGTGATCGTGGACCCCATGGCCGAGACGCCGACCACCGCCCGCCTGTTCGAGATCGACTCCCCGGTGCTGGTGGCCGTGCGAAGCGACGCCCCGCCGGACCGGCGCGCGGCCCTGACGGAGCGGGGCGCCGAGTTCATCGAGCTGCCCGTGTTGCCCAACGAGCACATGGACCTCGATGCCCTGATGCTGGAGCTCGGGCGCCGGGAGATCTCGGGCGTGCTCCTGGAAGGAGGCGGCAGCCTGAACGCCTCGGCCATCGCCCAGGGGGTGGTCGACAAGCTCGTCTACTTCGTGGCTCCCAAGCTCATCGGGGGCATGCAGAGCCCCACTCCCCTGGAGGGGGCGGGCATCACCCGCATGGCGGAAGCCCGGACCCTCTACGACCTGCGCTGCTATCCCAGCGGAGCGGACGTCCGGATGGAGGCCTACCTCCATCCCACGGCGCCTTGATGTCTTGCTTGGTCTGTCGTTATTAGGTCGAATCCGGTAGAATAAAGCGTCTGTTTGCTCCCCTGTTCGCAACGCGAGGAAGGATCGACGATGACCCTGACCCACCGTCCCACTCCGGCGGCTACCTTTCCGAACCTGGGCGATCGCCTGGCCACCCCGGCCCTGAACTACGTGGCAGGGCGCTGGGAGGAGGCCTCCTCCGGCGCGACCTTCGCCGTCCGGAACCCGGCCATGCCCTCCGAGGTGCTCGGCCGCTTCCCCGAGTCCGCGCCCGCGGACGTCGCCCGCGCCATCACGGCCGCTCAGGATGCCTTCCACACCTGGAGCCGGCTGCCTGCTCCGCAGCGCGGCCAGGTGATCGCCAGGGCGATCGCCCTTTTGAAGGAGCGCGCCGAGGAGCTCGCCCACGCCCTCAGCTGGGAGTCGGGCAAGGTCCTCGCCGAGGCGCGGGTCGAGGTGACGCGCGGCCTCAACGCCATGGAGTACCTGGTCGCCGAGGCGCGCCGCCAGGCGGGCCAGACCATCCCCAGCGAGCTGCCCGGTACCGTCACCTACACCGTGCGCCGCCCGCTCGGCGTGGTGGGGCTCATCACGCCCTGGAACTTCCCCTTCGCCATTCCCGCCTGGAAGGTCGTGCCGGCTCTCGTCACGGGTAACACGGTGGTCATGAAGCCCGCCGAGCAGACCCCCGTCTGCACGGCCCTCATCGTCCAGGCCTTCGACGAGGCGGGCCTGCCCTCGGGCGTGCTCAACCTCGTCAACGGCGGGCCCGCGGTGGGCGAGGCCATCGTCGCGGATCCGGCCATCAAGGCCATCTCCTTCACGGGCAGCACGGCCGTCGGCAAGCTCATCAACCAGCGGGCGAGCGCCCGGCTCGCCAAGGTCCAGCTCGAACTGGGCGGCAAGAATGCGGCCATCGTCCTGGACGACGCGGACCTCGACCTCGCCGCCCGCGAGATCGCCATGGGCGCCTGGGGGACCACCGGCCAGCGCTGCACGGCGACCAGCCGCGTGATCGTCATGAAGGGAGTGGCCTCCGCCCTCCTCGATCGCCTCAAGACCCACGCCGCGGCCCTCAAGGTGGGCCATGGCCTGGAGGACGGCCGCACCATGGGGCCCCTCATCAACCAGGAGGCCCTCGACAAGGTGGAGCGGTACGTGGCGATCGCTCGTCAGGAAGGAGCCACCGTCCTGTGCGGCGGCGAGCGCCTGGGCGGCGAGTTGTCCGAGGGCTACTTCTACGCTCCGACCCTCTTGACGGGCGTCAAGCCGCACCACACGGTCGCCAACGAGGAGATCTTCGGGCCGGTCCTGAGCGTGATCGAGGTGGGCTCCTGCGAGGAGGCCCTCCAGGTGGCCAACTCCGTCCCCTACGGTCTCTCGTCGGCCGTCTTCACGCGCGACGTCGGCCGCGTCTTCGGCTACGCCGAGGCGCTCGAGACGGGCCTCTTGCATGTCAACTGCGCCACGGTCCTGAGCGAGGTCCATCTGCCCTTCGGCGGCATGAAGGACTCGGGCTTCGGCGGGCGCGAGATGGGGCCCACGGTCATCGACTTCTTCACGGAGTGGCAGACCATGTACCTGCGTCATCTCTAGCTAGCTCGCCTTGAGCATGCGGCACTAACGGCCGATCGTTGAAGGTTGCTACCCTGAGCTTGCCTGTGCACGTTTCAGGGAGGTGGTACCGATGAATCGACAGTTAGTGATCCTCGCGGTGACCGGGGCCGTGGTGCTGGCGGGCTGCGCCCGGATGATGGGGCAGCATCCCAAGAGCGAGCCCACGCGGTCCTCGACCCAGATGCAGGTCCAGATGACCGACGCCCCGGCAGAGGAGGCGGCCAAGGCGGAGGCCCCCAAGCCGAAGCCGAAGGCCGCGCCGAAGACCGCGCATCCGCGCCGCTAACACCGACCACGCCCCGGGGCAACGGCGCCCCGGGGCGTTTTAGTGCTTGCTTGCGGCCGGGAGCGGCGCAGGGGCCCCAGCCTGGACGATCCCGGCCGGGGCTGCCCTTGCCGGAGAGGTCCGGCAAAAGGTATCATGGCGCTGAAAGGCCCGTGGCGACCCCTTCTTACCGCGGGCAGAGGCGTGGCACAGATGTTTACCGGTTTGATCGAGGAGGTCGGCACCCTGCTGGCGCGCCGCGGTGGCCAGCTCGAGGTGCGGGCTCCGCGGATCGCCCCCGGCCTCAAGTTGGGCGACAGCGTCGCGGTCAACGGGATCTGCCTGACGGCGACGAGCCTCGGCGGCGATCGCTTCACCGCGGACGTCTCGGCGAGCACGCTCGAGGTCACCACGGCCGGGACCTGGACGCCGGGCCGCGCCCTCAATCTGGAGCGGGCCCTGGCCTTGGGCGATCGCCTCGGCGGCCACCTGGTCTCGGGGCACGTGGACGCCGTGGGCCGCCTCGCGCGTCGCGAGCGCCTCGGCGAGGCATGGCGCCTCGTGTTCACCATGCCCGAAAGCCTCGCTCCTTTCCTGGTGCCCAAGGGCTCGATCGCCATCGACGGCACCAGCCTGACGGTCAACGAGGTCGGCGCCGATTCCTTCGGCGTCACCATCATCCCCCACACGGGGGCCGAGACGACCGTGCTCTCCCTGCAACCCGGCGACGCGGTCAACCTCGAGGTGGACCTGCTGGCCAAGTACGTTCACCGCATGCTCGCGACTTACGCGGCTCCGGCCCAGCCCAAGGGCGGCCTGAGCCTCGAGACGCTCGCGGCCTGCGGCTTTTTAGAATAGATGGAGCCCATGAAGACCTTTGCCGAGATTCCGGACGTCCTCGAGGCCCTCCAAGCGGGCCGCATGGTCGTGGTGGTGGACGACGAGGATCGCGAGAACGAGGGCGACCTCATCCTCGCGGCCGACTTCGTCACCCCGGAGGCCATCAACTTCATGGCCACGCACGGCCGCGGCCTCATCTGCCTCGCCTTGACCCCCGAGCGGGCCCAGGCCCTCGACCTGGCCCCCATGGTCAAGACCAACACCGACACCCACGCCACGGCCTTCACCGTCAGCATCGACGGCGTGCGCGGGGTCTCGACCGGCATCTCGGCGGCGGACCGCGCCCAGACCGTCAAGACCGTGCTGGATCCCGACTCCCGCCCCGAGGACCTGCGCCGCCCCGGTCACGTCTTCCCCCTGGTCGCCAAGCCCGGCGGGGTGCTCATCCGCGCCGGCCACACCGAGGCGGCCGTCGACCTCGCGCGGCTCGCGGGCCGCTCGCCGGCAGG
>DATNQJ010000267.1:0-2357 GCA_036704085.1 Stenomitos sp. | reverse complement strand
CCTGGCGTAAGCGCCTGATCGAGGACGGCATCGCGACCGAGGCCGAGCTCGATGCGCTCGAGAAGTCGGCGGCCGACGAGGCCGAGGCCGCGGTTCGCTTCGCGGACGAGAGCCCCGAACCCGAGCTCTCGACCCTGACCGACCACATCTACGCCAATCCGCTGAGCTAGCACCAGGAGAGACCACTCATGCCTATTCTTACCGTTCGCCAGGCCATCCAGGAAGCCCTGCGCGAGGAGATGCGCCGGGACGAGAACGTCTTCCTGCTTGGCGAGGACATCGCCCACTACGGCAGCTCCTACGGCGTCACCAAGGGCTTCGTCGACGAGTTCGGCGAGAAGCGCGTCAAGGACACCCCCATCTCGGAGACCGCCATCATCGGCGCGGCGACCGGTGCGGCCCTCGGCGGCCTGCGCCCGGTGCCCGAGATCATGAGCATCAACTTCGCCCTCCAGGCCATCGACCAGGTCGTCAACCATACGGCCAAGCTCAGCTACATGTTCGGCGGCCAGATGAAGGTGCCCATGGTCATGCGCACGCCCGCCGGCTGGAGCCAGCTGTCGGCCACCCACTCGCAGACCCTCGAGCTGTTCTTCGCCTACGTGCCGGGGCTCAAGGTCGTCATGCCGAGCACGCCTTACGACCACAAGGGCCTGCTCAAGAGCGCCATCCGCGATGACGATCCCGTCATCTTCATCGAGCACGCCCTCCTGTACGGCATGAAGGGCGAGGTACCCGAAGAGGAGTACCTGGTGCCCATCGGCAAGTCCGTCGTCCGCCGTCCGGGCAAGGACGTGACGGTCGTGAGCTACTCGCGCATGGCGGTTGCCGCCGTGGAGGCCGCCAACGACCTGGCCAAGGAAGGCATCGACGTCGAGGTGATCGACCTGCGGACCCTGCGTCCTCTGGACCTCGAGCCCGTGCTCGAGTCGGTCAAGAAGACCAACCGCCTGGTCATCGCCGAGGAGGGCTGGAAGTCCTTCGGCATCGGCGCCGAGATCGCGGCGCGCGTCTCCGAGGAGGCCTTCGACTACCTGGACGCCCCCATCCGCCGCGTCGCCGGCGTCGAGGTGCCCGCGCCCTACAACAAGCACCTCGAGATGGCGGCCTTCCCGCACAAGGCCAACGTCGTCGAGGCCATCCGCGACGTCCTCAAGTAGCCTATCTCGCAGCCTGGAGGATAATTCATGGCCACCAACGTACTGATGCCCAAGATGGGCTACGACATGACCGAGGGCAAGATCCTGCGCTGGATCAAGAACGAAGGCGACCCCGTCACCAAGGGGGAGCCCGTCGCCGAGATCCAGACCGAGAAGGTCAACATCGAGATCGAGGCCTTCGACTCGGGCGTCCTCGCCAAGATCCTGCATCAAGCCGGTGAGGACGTGCCCGTCGGCGAGCCCATCGCCATCATCGCCCAGCCGGGCGAGAAGGTGCCCGAGCCCGGCGAGCCCATCACGCCCGCGCCCGAAAAGGCGGCAGGCATGGCGCCCGTCACCTCGGCTCCTCCCGCGGCCGAGGCCGAGGAGGCCCCGTCCGAGTATCCGACCGGCCCGAGCGTCGCGTATCCGACCGCTCAGCCGGTGACGGCGGGCGGCCGCGTCAAGGCCTCGCCCTTGGCCCGGCGCATGGCCGCCGACAAGCACATCGACCTCTCGCAGGTGCCGGGCAGCGGCCCGGGCGGCCGCATCGTGCGCCGTGACGTCGAGGGCTTCAAGGCCCCGGCCGCGGCCCCCGCGTTCCGTCCCGCCGCTCCGGTGGTGGGCGGTGCGGACCGTCCGGTCGATATCTCCCGGATGCGCCAGGCGATCGCCCGCCGCCTCTCCGAGAGCAAGGTCACCGCTCCGCACTTCTACGTCACCAGCGCCATCGACATGACCGAGGCGATGGCCTTCCGCTCGCAGCTGAACCAGGCGGTGAGCGAGGAGGAGAAGGTCTCCTTCAACGACATCATCGTCAAGGCCGTGGCGAAGGCCGCCGCCAAGTTCCCGGCCGTCAACGCGAGCTGGGGCGAGACCCGGATCATCGAGCGCGGCCAGGTCAACGTCGGCATCGCCGTCGCCTTGCCCGAGGGCCTGGTGGTGCCGGTGCTCCAGAACGCGCTGGGCAAGTCCCTGCCCGAGATCGCCCGCGAAACCAAGGAAATCATCGGTCGCGCCAAGGCCAACAAGCTGCGGCCGGACGAAATGGGCGGCGGCACCATCACGGTGAGCAACCTGGGCTCCTACGACGTGGAGAGCTTCACGGCGATCATCAACCCGCCCGAGTCGGCGATCCTCGCCATCGGCTCCATCAAGAAGGAGCCCGTGGTGGGCAAGAACGATCAGCTCGAGGTCCGCTCGATCATGCGCATCACC
>DATNQJ010000266.1:0-2645 GCA_036704085.1 Stenomitos sp. | reverse complement strand
GCGGGTGCCATCCCCAAGGACGGCCCCAGCGCGGGCATCGCGATGGCGACGGCGATCGCAAGCCTCGCCACCTGCCGCCTGACCCAGTCGGAGCTTGCCATGACAGGCGAGATCACGCTGCGCGGGCGGGTCTTGCCGGTGGGGGGCATCAAGGAAAAGGTGCTCGCGGCCCGTCGCGCGGGCGTGCGGACGGTCATCCTGCCCCGCCACAACGAGGTGGATCTCGCGGACATCCCGTCGGAGCTCTTGCGCGAGATGAAGCTGCTATTGGTCGACTCGGTGGACGAGGTGCTGGCCCATGCCCTCGCGCCGACTCCGGCCGAGCGGCCGCGCAAGCGCATCCGAGCCAGCTAGAAAAGGAACCGTTCGCCTACTTCACCTGCCGGCGAATGGACCGGATGATGTCCGGCGCCACCTGCTTGGTGCCCCAGTCGATGGCCCAGACAGGCACCAGGGGAATGCCGGGATCCAGGCGCACCTTGTAGATGACCACCGTCCGGTCGCCATCCGGGATCAGCTTCCAGGAGCCCACGACCTCCTTGACCGAGCCCTCGATCCGGTGCCAGTTGATGGCGTATCGGCTCTCGTCGTGGGTGATGCGGTTGACCGTCCAGCGATCCTGCAGGGGCCAGGGGTAATCCAGCAGGGTGTAGTGATCCTCCGAGTCCCCGTCCTTGGCGCGCACCTCGCTCTTGAGGATGCGGGGGAAGATCTTCCCATAGGCCTCGTAGTCGACGAGCACGCTCCAGATGCGAGCGGGCAAGGCCTTGACGATGCCCACGCAGCGCACGTCCTTGAGGGTCGACTCGCGGGTGTCGCGGAGGTGGACCACCACCTCTCCCTCTTCGACCGCCTTGATGTCATGGGCGCTGAGCCCCTCCTCCGCCTCGGAGGGCAGGGCCCAGGCGGAGGTCGCGGTCAGGGTCCAGGCGAGCGCAGCAGCAAAAATCAAACGCAAGGTCGCAAAAAGCCTCGGAGCGGGTATCGTGGGACGCTCCCACGATACCCGCTCCGAGGTGGTCTGGCAACTGTTCTACTGGACCAGGGCCGCCGTGGAGTGGCCCTGGGTCTTGGCGAACCACAGCAGGAAGCCGCGCAGGCCCACCAGGTAGGTATGGAAGTGGTAGGAAACCATCTCCTGGTAGGCCTTGTCGTAGCTCCAGCCGTCGTGGGTGACGCGGTAGGCGAAGGCCGCCGTGCCCGTGCGATCGCTACCCTGCATGCAGTGGAAGTAAAGGGGACGCGCGGCGGGGTCCTTGGCGATCGAGAGGAACTGCTGGATCTTCTCGAGCTTGGGCGGGGTGATGACACTCAGGGGGATCGAGACGAAGGTCACGCCGTTGGCCTTGCACCAGGTCTCTTCGGCCTGAACGACCTTCTTGTCGTTCTCGAAGTTGACGATGGTCTTGACGCCCTGCGCCTTGAGCTGCTGCAAGCCCTTCTCGGTTGGGCGCGCGCCGCGCCACAGGGTGTCCTCCACCTTGCCGAAGTTGCCGAGGTCGTCTGCGGGCGGCTTGGGCCAGATGCCCTCGGCCTGCATGCCGGGCTCGAGAGCGGCGTTGTCCACCAGATAGTCCGGCGAGCGCGCTTCCAGCTGCTTGAGCTCGGAGTCCGAGGGGATCGTCGAGGCGGCCGTGACCTTGGTGGAAGAGACCAGACCATGCTGAGTCGGCGCTACTCCGCAGCCCGCCAAGAGCATGATGAGCGCGATCGCCGGGGCATGACGCTTGCCGTTCAGGAACATGGGTCCTCCTCGTCGCATTCGAAATCCGGGTTCGTTAACACTTATCGCAAGCCCGGGCAAACTACTGACGTCCTTGACCCAACCTTAAATTAAAGTTAACCGAACTGTCAAACGGCGGCCGGGACGGCCGGCACGGCCACGGGCAAGAGGACGCGGAAGGTCGCGCCGGTGCCGGGCTCGCTCTCCACCTGGACCTTGCCGTGGTGGAGCTCGACCAGGTGCTTCACGATGGAAAGCCCCAATCCCACTCCGCCTGCCTGGCGGGTGAGCGAGCGATCGCTCTGGTAGAACCGCTCGAAGATCGCGTCATGCTCGGACGGATCGATGCCCACGCCCTGGTCCACCACGCTGATGGCCACGCCCGAGGGGGTGCCCTCGGCCTTGAGGTAGATGGGGCTGCCGTCCGGCGAGAACTTGGCGGCGTTGGAGACGAGGTTCAAGAGGACCTGCAGGAGGCGGCCCGGATCGGCGACGAGGGTCGAGACGCCCGATACCTCCAGGTGCAGGCGCTGGCCCTTGGGCTCGATCAGGGGTGCTGCGATGGCGGCGGCCTGGACCATGAGGTCCGGCAGGGCGACCTCGCGCAGGTCGAGCCGCATGGTCCCCGAGGCGATGCGGGTGAGGTCCAGGAGGTCGTCGACCAGCATGCCCATCTGGCGTGCGGCCTGCATGATGCGCGCGACGTATTCCGGCTGGTCCCCGCTCAGGTCCCCGGGCAGCTCGTCCTCGAGGAACTCGCCGTAGCCCAGGATGGAGGAAAGGGGCGTGCGCAGCTCATGGCTCACCACCGAGAGGAACTCGTCCTTGATGCGGCTGAGCCGCCGAAGCTCCTCGAGGGCAGCCTCATGCTGGGCGTTGGTACGCTCCAGCTGCTCGGTCCGCTGCTCGAGGAGGCGGATGA
>DATNQJ010000265.1:0-3698 GCA_036704085.1 Stenomitos sp. | reverse complement strand
GCTACCAACGAGCGAGTTTGCCGCGGGTGTCGACGTGAACGAACCAACCGTGCCCGGACGTCGGCGCGTAGAGCGAGAGTCCGCCCGTCAACGACGTCGTGTGATCGAGCTTGTCGGCGATCCGGTAGAGGATCTGGGCGTCCTTCTGGGTGATCCGGCCGTCCCGGTCCCAGTCGTCCGCGAGGACGTCCGCGGCATCCCCGTAAGTGTGGCGGCTCAGGGTGGTCGTGTTGCCGATGCCGGCGTTGTACGCGGGCGTCCGGTAACCGCTCATGATCCGCAGCCCGTCCGCCGCGTACCCCTGCGCATGGAGCGCGTCGAGGATCGTCTCGAGCTTCTCGATCAGCTTGGGGCTGAGCATCATGAACTTCTCGGCCCGCGGGCCGTCCTTGACGGCGAACTGCCCGAGCGTGAAGGAGCGGCTGATGGGCATCTTGGCGCTGGTGGCGTCGAGCCGGATGAAGCCGGCGGGCAGGAGCGCGGTGGAGCGGGCGCTGCGGCTGACCGGCTGGGTGAGCGCCGGGTAGCGACCCACCCGATAGCCATGGATGGTGCCGTTCTTGGCCTGATCGGCGGGTACCGTGACGAAGGCCGTGAAGGTCTGCGTGAGGTGACGCTCGCCCACCAGGGCCTCACCGGTCAGGCGATAGACGCCGGTCGCCTGGGGGGCCTTCCATGCCGTGTCGCGGCCGCTCTGCGTCACCTGGCCGTCCGCTGCCGTCCATTGCACCGCAACCCGGCGTCCCGTCTCGGGATCGAGGGCCTCCAGGGGCACCACGGACCCCGGCAGGACCGTGAGCATCGTGACCTGCGCCGGCAGACCACGCAGCGTGAAGGCCATGCGGTTGCCCGCGTCCGAACGCGGCGCGCCGAGTGCTGTCAAGACCAAGCCGAGCGCCATGGCGCCGATGAGTCGCTTCTGAACCAAACAAAACCTCTTTCATGCCTTCAATCGAGCGTGATCGCCCCAGGGGGAACACGCCCTCGACCCGCTGGGAGCAGGAAGGGCCCAAAGGCCTGATTGAACTGGAAATGGGCGCTCGAAGATCCGGAAGATCGAGGCCCTGACGCAACATGCGGCGTCGGTACGCGCCAAAAGCTCGGCGTCGTGGGCTTTATACCCCAAAGTAGCCCGACTTAAGCGCGCCGTGACCTCCGGATCCGCCAAGGTTCATAGGCCATGTCGTCAGGCCTGGACGCCCGTCCCAGCGCCCGGAGGGCCTGGGATGAGCCCTTTCTTGACGGGCAACTGGAACCAGAAGGTGCTGCCCGACCCCAGCTCGCTCGCGACGCCGAGGGTGCCGCCGTGGGCGTCGATGAGGGCGCGGGCGATCGCGAGCCCCAGCCCCGCTCCGCCGTGGGTGCGGGTCAGGCTCGGATCCACCTGGAAGAACTTCTCGAAGATTCGCTCCTGGTGCTCGGGCAACAGGCCGATCCCCGTGTCCTGGATCTCGACGCGGACCGCGCCGTCCACGGCCCGCATGCGGGCCCGGACCGTTCCGCCGCGCGGCGTGAACTTGAGGGCGTTGCCGATCAGGTTCAGGAGGACCTGCCCGATGCGCTTGGGATCCATGGCCACCGGGAGCGAGACCGGCTCGGGGCACTCGAGGGTCACGCCCGCGATGAGGGCCTGGGGCCGCAGGCTCTCGAGCTCGTCGCAGAGGAGCTGTCCCAGGTCCGCCTCGACCATGGCGAGCGTGAAGGTGCCCGCCTCCATGCGCGCGAAATCCAGGAGATCGTCGACGATCCGGCCCAGACGTCGCACGCCGAGCTGGATCTGGTGCACGAAGGCGACCTGCTCCGGGGTCAGGGGACCTCCCAGCTCGTCCTCGAGAAACTCGGCATAGCCCATGATCGAGGTCAGGGGCGTCCGCAGCTCATGCGAGGCCGTGTTGATGAAGTCGCCCTTGAGGCGATCGAGCTCCTGGAGCTGGGCGATGCGCTCGGCCTGCTGGCGTTCGCCCACCACGTGCGCCGTGACGTCAGAGACGAACAGGAAGATCCCGTCGACGCGCTCATCGTCCCCTTTGACGGGTAGGTAGGCCACGTCCCAGTAGTGCTCGTAGGCCTGGCCTTCGAGGATCACCGGCACGTACAGACCCTTGGCGGTGTAGGGCTCACCGGTGCTAAACACGCTCTCGAGGCGCGGGCTGGGGCGTTGAATCTGCGGCAGGACCTCGTAGATCGAGTGGCCGATGATCGCGTCGGGATCCAGGCTCTTGAAATGCCCAAAGTCCGCGTTCGCCCAGCGCACGGTGGCGTTGCGATCGAGGTACAGCATGCCGCCCGGCACCAGGCGCAAGAAGCGGCCCAGGTCCTCGCGCGATCGCCTGAGCGCGGCCTCGGTCTGCCGCTGATCGGTGATGTCGAAGACGACCCCCTGGTAGAACAGCGCCTTTCCGTCTTCGCCGTAGACCAGCTGGGCGGTGTCACGGACCCACAGCTCGCGGCCTTGCTTGGTGAGGACGCGATAGTCGCAGACGAAGGGCTCCCGTTCCTCGATGCTGCGCTGGTAGTGGGCCAGCACGCGCTCGTGGTCCTCCGGGTGCAGGATGCGTGCCCACAGGCCGGGATCCCGCAGCATTTCCTCGACCGTGTAGCCATAGGTCGATTCGATCTGGGGGCTGACGTACTGCGTGCTGCCCTGGGGGTCCAAGGCGGCGGTGTAGACGAAGGCCGGCAACTGGTGAATGAGGGTGTTGAGCTGTGCCTGGGCGACCTCGGCCCCGCGAGCGATGAGGGCACGCGCATGCCGGAGCTCGGCCCTGGCCTCTTGCAGCTCGGTCAGCACCTCGTCGCGCGTCTTGCCCTCGTCCATCGCATCCTTCCCGTATGACGGCGTAATTTCCTTTCATTATTGTTCCCGGACGGTTCCGGATCGTGCTCACGCGGCGGGGGAGAAGCGTGAAGCTTTCGTGAGGAGCGGGCCATGGCGGGTCCCGGGTGATCATCCGGGCGGCCGGAGCTATGCTAGGGGGACGACCGAGCGTAGGGCCGGGGGGAGAGATGAAACGTCAGCAATTCGTCGTCATCGGGCTGGGGCGCTTTGGCCGCAGCGTCTGTCGCAACCTCTACGTGCAGGGCCACGAAGTCCTGGCCGTGGATGTCTCGGCCGAAGAAGTCCGCCAGGCGGCGGCCGAGGAGATCGCCACCCACGTGGTGCAGGCCGACTCGACGGATCCACGGGCGCTCCAGGAGCTGGGCATCCAGGAGTTCGACGCGGTGGTGGTGGCCATCGGCACGGATCTCGAGGCGAGCGTCCTGATCGTCCTCAACCTGATCGACCTTGGCGTCAAGCGCATCGTGGCCAAGGCGTCCTACGATCGCTATGGGAAGGTGCTCGAGCGCCTGGGCGGAAGCGCGATCCAAGTCGTGTACCCGGAGGCCCAGATGGGCGAGCGGGTCGCCAACGCCCTGACCGGCATCACCATCCTCGAGTCCATCGAGCTGGATCCCAACACCACCATCGTCGAGCTGCCGACGCCCCAGGCCTTCGTGGGCAAGCACCTCGAGGAGCTGGACCTGCCCAGGCGCCACGGGGTGATCCTGGTGGCCATCAAGCGGGGGGAGCGGGTGTTGCTCGCTCACCTGGACACCGAGCGGGTGGAGGCGGGGGACGTGCTCGCGCTGATCGGTCCCAACGATCGCCTCAGGGCCTTGCCCCGATAGCCCATGCGATCGTCCCGTCGCGGGTTCAC
>DATNQJ010000264.1:0-10284 GCA_036704085.1 Stenomitos sp. | reverse complement strand
CGCTACGCGGAGTTCCCGCAGGAGCTGACGAACCCGGGGCCCGGCAACTACCGGCTGTCCTTCCGGGTCGCGCCGGGCAACGCCTCGGCCCCGGCAGCCGCGCACCCGACGCCCGTGCCAGAGGTGGCGCATCCCACTCCGCGCCCCCAGCTCAAGACCCCGCGGGTCCCGCTGGTCCTGCGCCCGGCGCCCCAGCCGACGCGGGCTCCGGTGAGCTTTGCGCGAGCCCGCGAGCACGAGGAGGCGAATGGTCCATCCGGCCTCTCGCTGCATCGGGTCGGCGGCGGTTGGCAGCTCACCATCCGGACGGACAAGACCTTCACGTATGCGCTTTCCCCGCGCAACCGGGGTGATCGCCTCCAGTTCGACCTCCAGGGCGCGGGCAGCGAGCTGCCCAAGGACAGCCTCTACGTCGACAACGGCCTCATCGCCCGTGTCCGGGTCATGCCGCTGAACCAGAGCACGTACCGGGTGATCGTGGAGTTCGATCAGCCCATCAAGTACTCGCTGAACCAGCAATCGAACCGGCGCACGCTGGTGCTCTCCTTGGGCGGGGCGCCCGTGCCTCCGCCCCAGCAGCCACAACAGGCCGAGGAGCCGAAGCACGATCCCAACGAGCGGCGCGTGACCATCGACGCGGGCCACGGCGGCGTGGACCCCGGGACCATCGGGGGGCACGGCACGCTCGAGAAGGACGTCACCCTCCAGATGGCCCTGCGCCTGCGCAAGCTGATGCAGGACTCGGGGATGGAGGTCGAGATGACCCGCACCAAGGACATGCAGATCCTGCTGCGCCCGCGGGTCGACGTGGGGGATGCCTTCGACTCGGACGTCTTCATCTCGATCCACGCCAACCACATCGGCGACCCGAGCGTGGCGGGCATCGAGACCTACTACTTCACCCAGCGATCGCTGCCCCTGGCGCGCGCGGTCCACCGCAAGCTGGTCTCCCAGCTCCACCGGCCGGACCGCGGCATCCGCCGGAACAACTTCGTGGTGGTGAAGTACAACAAGATGCCGGCGGTGCTGGTCGAGGTGGGCTACCTCTCGAACCCGACCGAGGAGCGCTTGCTGAACAACGCCCAGTACCAGCAACGGGCGGCCGAGGCCATCCTGGCAGGCGTCCAGGAGTACTTCCGGACGCGCTCGCTGCGGCAATAGCACCCCCAAGATTGGGGGACCGTGAATGGGTGAGTAGGCCCAGAAGACTGGGCGGCCCGAATGGGTGAGTAGGCCCGGAAGATTGGGGATCCCCTAAAAGAATGCCCCCCCTAGCAGGGGGGGAGGGGGGGTAGAACGAGTCGCCGATTCAGTGGCTACCAGTCGAACGGCAACCCTGCCGCCAGCCCCACGTACGGCCCCTCGGTCCCGTAGGAGACCTCCAGCCGCCCCACGTTCCAGGCACCGAGCGAAACACCGAGGTAACCGCCCACGCCCGCCCGGATATCCTGCGGGAAGGGCGTGCCCAGCCGCGACTCCCAGGCCCGACCCACGTCCACGAAGGTCCCGCCCGTCAGGCCCAGGCCCGGCATCCAGGCCGGAACGAGGTTGGTCCCGAGCCGCCGCCGGTACTCCAGGGTGCCCACCAGCAGCTGGTCCCCCATGAAGCGCTGATACGGATAGCCCCGCAGGTTGTAGATGCCGCCGGCCCAGAATTTATGGTTCCACGGCAGGTCGCCCCGCCCCACGCCGGCCTTGACCCCCGTGACGATGGTCTCGGCCGGGCCGATGGGGGTGTAACGCTCGAGCTCCCCCCGGTAGATCGCAAAGTCGTTCTTGCCTCCGAGGTAGGGCGAACCGAAGAAGGATCCCACCCGGATCCGGGTGCCCAGACGCGGGAAGCTCTCATCGTCCGCGTTGTCGTACTGCAGCTCGGGCCCGAGCGTCATGCTGAACCCCGTGCCCTGGGCCTGGGGCGCATAGGTGCCTGCGAGCGAGGCACCGGGTCCATTGGGCTGGATGTCGGAGACATAGCCCTCGGCGTTCATCTGCAGCCGCAAGTCCGGAGCGAGGAGGATCCCCGCGTTCCCCAGGCCGTAGACGTAATTGTTGGTGAACGGGATGGGGCTAGGCTCGGCCAGGCGCGGATCGTACACGCGCAGGCAGTCCCACATGTAGCCGAATTCCGCTCGGCTGGAGACGTAGTAGTCGCCGACGTGCCAGTCCTTGAACGTGGCGTTGGCCGACACCATCCACACGAAGGGCACCGGCACGACCAGAAAGGAACTGACCGGGTGCTCCTGGAGGTCGAGGGTCAAGAGCGAGCCGCTCTGCTTCAGATCCACGCTCGAGAGGTTCGGCAGCGACGAGAGGCGCTCGAGCGCAAGGGCCAGCTGACTCTTGGTCGGGCGATCGCCCACCTGCAGCTTGAGCGCTCGCAGGTAGCGAGGCGCCATGGCCCCGGGATCGGTGGCGAACATGATTTCCCCGATGGGGTCGCCCGTCGGCTCGAAGGGAGATTCCAGCCCCTCTGCCAGGGCGGGAGAGGCCAGCCCCGACACCACGACCAGGCTCAGGATGATCCGTCGCACCACGCCTCCTCTCGGTTCCGGAACTGACGCTTGTATACCCGGACGACCAGGGAGCAAACGAGGTCTAGGAGCGCGATCGCAGGTAACGCAGCAAGGTCTGGAACCGCTCGGGGGGAGGCACCTCGAACTCCAGGCGCTCGCCAGTGGTCGGATGATCGAACGCGAGCCGGAAGGCATGCAGGGCCTGCCCCTCCAGCTTGACGGGGAAGCGCACCTTCGGGCCATAGACCGGATCGCCCACCACCGGATGCCCCAGGTGCGCCATGTGCACGCGGATCTGGTGGGTGCGGCCCGTGGCCAGGGTCACCTCCACCAGACTGGCATCCGGAAAGCTCTCCAGCACCCGCCAGTGGGTGAGGGCGGGACGCCCTCCGGGCACCACGGCCATCTTGATGCGCTCGGTCGGATGCCGGGCGATGGGGGCCTCGATGGAGCCACCCTCGGTCGGCAGGACCCCATGCACGACCGTCAGGTACTGGCGCTTGGCCGTCTTGGCGGCAATCTGGGCCGAGAGGGCCTGGTGGGCGGCGTCATTCTTCGCCACCACCAAGAGCCCCGAGGTATCCTTGTCCAGCCGGTGCACGATGCCCGGCCGCGCGACCCCGCCGATACCGGAGAGGTCCTGACAATGAGCCAACAGGGCGTTGACCAGGGTCCCTTCCCAGGCGCCGGGGGCCGGGTGGGTCACCATGCCCTGGGGCTTGTTGATGACGATGAGGTCGGAATCCTCGTAGACCACGTCGAGGGGGATGGCCTCGGCGGCCACCGCCAGCTCGCGCGGCGCGGGGATCTCGTACTGGACGGCCTCGCCCCCCTTGAGCTTGAGGCTCGGCTTGGCGGGCTTGCCGTTCAAAAGGACCGACCCCGCCTCGATCAGCTCCTGAAGGCGGGATCGGGACAGGGTCGGGATGTGCCGGTGTAGGAACTGATCGAGCCGCTCGCCTTTGGCCTCCGGGGGGACCGTGAGCACCTGCGGCTCCATCGGCTACTCCTTGGTGGTCTTGCGCGTCTTGGTCGACCGACGGCGGGCAGCCGGACGGCGAGCGGGCTTGGCCGCCTCGGCCTCCTCCGCGGGCGCTTCGGCCTCAGCCTCGGGGGCCTCGGGCTCGGCAGCCGGGGCTTCCGCCGGAGCGGCGGCCTCTTCAGCCGGGGCCTCCACCGCGGGAACCTCCTCGACCGGAGCCTCGGCGGGTGCCTCCTCGGCGGCCTTGGCGGCGCGGCCACGGACCGGGCGACGGCGCGCGGTCTTGCGGACCGGCTTCTCCTCGGCGGCCGGAGCCTCGGCGGCTTCCTCGACCGGGGCCTCGGCGACCGCTTCCTCGGCGGGCGCCTCGGGGGCAGGGGCCTCGACAGGCGCCTCGACCTCGGGGGCCGCCACCTCGACCGGAGCTACTTCGGGCTCGGCGACCGGCGGCTGCACGGCGGCCGCTTCCTCGACGGGCATCAACTGCATGACGCCCGGCGCGACCTCGACCATCGCCATCTTGGGGCGCGGCCGGCTCTTGGGCCGGAACACGCGGACCGGCGCCTCGATGACGGGCGTCGCGGCGGCTGCCGGAGCCACGCCTTCGCCCCAGGGCGAGGGACCTTCCACCGCGGCCGGCTGGGCGGCGGGCCAGGGTGCCACTTCAGCCGCAGGGGCGGCCGGAGCTTCACGACGCTCCTCGCGGAAGCGCTCACCGCGCTCACCCCGCTCGCCGCGCTCCCGACGACCCCGGCGACCCCGCTCGCGACCTCCGCGCTCGGGACGCTCCCCGCGCTCCGGACGCTCGGCGCGCTCGTAGCGCTCCTCGGTCGGACGGGTGGGCTCGAAGGCCTCGAGCTCCATCGGCTCGAAGGCGAACCCGGGAGCCGCGACCTCTTCGACCTCGACCTCTTCCTCCTCGAGCTCGGGACCGCCGACGGCCATGGTCATGCCGCCCGCCTCCTCGGCGGCCAAGCCGCGACCGCGACCGCGCCGACCGCGGCGGCGACGCCGATGGCGACGCTCCTCGGCCTCTTCCTCGGTCTCGAGATCCACGCGCGGGCCCTCGCCGGGATAGGCGGGCGCCTCGACGACCACCGGCTCCTCGAGCAACTCCTCGACGATGGTGCCGGCAGCTTCCTCGGTGTTCTTGGGAGGACGCGCCTCGAACTCCGGCGAAGGCAACGCCTTGTGCTCGGCGGGCAATACCTCGTTGCGCAACCGGCCGAGACCCGTGCAGGTGGGGCAGAGCTTGGTGAGCTGCTCGAGCAGGCTCTGGCCCTGGCGGCGACGGCTCAGCTCCATCAGCCCGTGCTCGGAGAACTGCGGGGTGATCTGGGGGCGGCTCTTGTCGGACTTGATGGCCTCGTTCATGGCCGCGATCACCTTCTGGCGATCGCTCGGGAAGTCCATGGAGATGAAGTCGATGATGATGATGCCGCCGATGTCGCGCAGGCGAATCTGGCGCGCGATCTCGGAGGCGGCCTCGAGGTTGGTCTTGAGGACCGTCTCCTGGAGGCTGCGCGAGCTGGTCAGCTTGCCCGAGTTGACGTCGATGACGGTCAGGGCCTCGGTGGCCTCGATGACGACCGAGCCGCCGGAGGGCAGGTTGACCTTCGGCTTGAGAGCCGCCTCGATCTCCTCGGCGATGCGGTAGTGCTGCATCAGGGGGCTGCGGCCGCGGTGCACCGTCAGGTTGCGAACCATCTCGGGCATCCAGCTGCTCAGCATGGCCTTGGCGCGCTGGTAGGCATCCTGGCTGTCGACCACGATGCGCTCGGTGTCGGCCGTGAGGCGATCGCGCAAAACGCGGGTCAACAGGTCGTTGTCACGGTAGAGGAGCGCGGGGGGCGCCTTCATCTGGGCACCGTGCAGGATGTCGGTCCAGCGCTCGAGGAGCTCCTCGACGTCGCGGCGCAGCTCGTCCTCGGTGCAGTTGACGGCCTCGGTGCGGACGATGAGGCCGTGGCCCGGGTCCTTGAGGTCGGTGGCGATGCGGCGCAGGCGCTCCCGCTCGCGGGGGTCGGTGATCATCCGCGACATGCAGACCCGGTTGTCGTGGGGCACGAAGACCAGGTAGCGGCCGGGGATGGAGAGGCGGCCGGTCAGGCGGGCGCCCTTGGTGCCGGTGGGCGCCTTGGCGATCTGGACCAGCAGCTTCTCGCCGCTGCGGACCGGCTGTGGCTTGGTGCGCTTGCGCGGGCTCAGCACGTTCGGCAGGTCGGCGACGTGGATGAAGCCGTTCTTTTCATGGCCGATGTTGATGAAGGCCGCTTCGATGGCGGGCACGACCGACTCGACCTTGCCGAGCACGATATCCCCGACCAACTGCTCGCCCTGGCGCAGCACGAACTCAGCGGCTCGGCCATGTTCGAACACAACGGCCAGGTCTTCCGCCTCGCTGATGACGATTTCTTTTTTCACTGAGTCTTCCTACGGGAGGTACGACAGGCGGAGCGTCGCTCCGAAATCTGTGGGGGCCGTTGGCTCTTGGCCCGGCAGCCTGCCTTGAGGGGGGGATGGTTCCCTTGCTCAACCGTCGCGAAAATCCGGGGCTGCCGCTATTTGCGGGCCTGCGCGGGGCACCGTGACGGGAACGCAGGAAAAGGTTTGGGCTCAGTGTAACAGGGTGGTTTACAACGGTCAAGACCGCCTGCTTCTCCGGCAGGATTAGGCCCTCGCAAGGCGAGTCCAAGGGGCCCGCGATTTGCTATGATAGCCTCCATGCGCTTGTTAGGGATTGATCCGGGAACTGCCACGGTGGGCTACGGACTGGTGGACCTCGATGGGGACTACCACCCGGAGCTGGTCGCATGCGGGGTCATCACGACCTCCAGCAAGCTGCCCATGCCCGAGCGGCATCGCATCATCTACGATGACGTACGCGAGCTCCTGGCGACCTACAAGCCGGGGGTCGTGGTCATCGAGAAGCTGTTCGCCTTCCGCAACGTCACGACCGTCATCTCGGTGGCCGAGGCCCGCGGGGTCATCATGCTCGCCTGCACCCAGGCCGGCGCCCGCATCGCGGAGTACACGCCCATGGAGGTCAAGCAGACCATCACGGGCTACGGCCGTGCCCAGAAGCTCGAGGTCCAGGAGATGGTTCGCGACCTCCTGGACCTGCCGACCATTCCCCGGCCCGATGACGCGGCGGACGCCCTGGCCTTCGCCCTCACGCACGCGCAGTTCCTCCAGGGGCACGGCGTCCCTGTTTCCGATCAGGCGGTACTGGGTTGATCATTCGTCTACATGGAGAGCTCGTCCACGCGGGGCTCGATTACGCCATCCTCGACGTCCACGGCGTCGGCTACCAGGTGTTCCTCTCGGGCCGAGCGCTCTCGCACCTGCCCCCCACCGGCAGTTCGGTGACCCTGTACACGCACCTCGTCCACCGCGAGGACGCCATGCTGTTGTATGGCTTCGAGAGCCTCGAGGAGCGCGAGCTGTTCCTCATGCTCACCTCCGTGAGCGGGGTCGGCACCAAGACCGGCCTGGGCATCCTCTCCATCATGGACCCCTCGCAGGTGGTCGCGGCCATCGCGGCCTCCGACGCCCGCGGCCTCGCCAAGGCGCCCGGCGTCGGCAAGAAGACCGCCGAGCGGCTCATCCTGGAGCTCAAGGAAAAGCTGACCGCCAAGCGCTCGGCCTTCCGGACGACCTCTCCCGTGCCCTCGGGCGCGCACTACGCGGCGGTGCCCAACGAGTTCCAGGAGGCGGAGCTGGCGTTGCTGAGCCTCGGCTTCGACCCAGACGAGATCGCGGGCGTGCTGGCGCGGATTCCCGCGGGAACAGCCGTCGAGGAGGCCATCCGCCAGGCCATCCAGGCGCTCAGCGAGATCTAGCGCCCTGGCCGGGCGGAGCGTGGTACAATTGTTCTAGTTCTCCCCACGCCGCCAGGAGGTCCCTTTGGCCATCGTTCCGTCCTTCGGTAAGAAAGCCAAGCCGGAGCCCGACGACGTCGAACGGGCCGTCCTGAGCCCCGAGCCGACGCCCGAGGAATCTCCCATGGAGCTGTCCTTGCGGCCCAAGAGCCTCGAGGACTACACGGGGCAGGAGGGCCTCAAGGAGAGCCTGCGGATCGCCATCGACGCGGCCAAGCAGCGCCAGGATCCCCTCGATCACCTGCTCTTCTACGGGCCGCCGGGGCTCGGCAAGACCTCCATCAGCCTCATCCTCGCCAAGGAGATGGGGGTGGACATCCGCATCACCTCGGCCCCCGCGCTGGAGCGGCCGCGCGACATCGCGGGCCTCTTGGTGAGCCTCAAGCCGGGCGACATCCTCTTCATCGACGAGATCCACCGCCTCAGCCGCCTCGCCGAGGAAATCCTCTATCCGGCCATGGAGGACTTCAGCCTCGACATCACCATCGGCAAGGGTCAGACCGCCCGCATCAAGCGCCTACCCCTCCAGAAGTTCACGCTCATCGGCGCCACCACCCGGGCCGGCGCCCTCTCGGCGCCGCTGCGCGATCGCTTCGGCATCATCCAGCGGCTCGACTTCTACCGCCCCGAGGAGCTGGAGCGCATCCTGGTGCGCGCCGCGGACATCCTCAAGGTGGACCTCGGCTCCGACGGCGCCCAGGTGATCGCCCGGCGCTCGCGCGGCACCCCGCGCATCGCCAATCGCCTCCTCAAGCGAGTGCGCGACTACGCCCAGGTCAAGGCGGGCGGCCGCATCAGCGCGGACGTCGCCAACGACGCCCTCGACAAGCTGCGCATCGATTCCCTGGGGCTCGACCCCATCGACCGCCACCTCTTGGAGCTCATCATCCATTCCTTCAACGGCGGACCGGTCGGCATCGAGACCCTGGCCACGGCCATCAGCGAGGACGTGACCACCATCGAGGACGTCTACGAACCCTTCCTCCTCCAGTGCGGACTCCTGAACCGCACCCCGCGCGGCCGCGTCGCCACCCCCTTGGCCTACAAGCACCTGGGCCTCGCCAAGGAGGATCCCCTCCCCCTGTTCGGAGGGGAGCGGGCATGACCCCGGCGGGGCCGTACGCGACCGCGCTCCGGACGTCCCAGGCCGAGTGGGTGCAGGGCACGAGCGATCGCCCCGACCCCCAGGGCTGGAGCCAGCCCCTCACCGCCCATCGTTATGAAGGCCTCCTGGCCCTCCTCGACGGGGAGAACTGGAAGGTGCTCGACAGCATCGGCCTCCATGTCTGCTCGGGAGACCTCCCCCTCGCGCTCGGGGAGCCTGAAATCGACGCGACGCCGTTGACGGTCGTGCGGCGCTACGCCGCCGGCTGGACAGTGACATGCCGCCTCTTGCCGCATGCCGCCCCGTCGGGGACGGTGCTCGAGGTGTCGGTCCAGGCCCCGGTTGATGGGACGGCGACCCACCGGGTAGAGCTGCGCCCCCTCTTCGATCTCCGGCACATGTACGACGCCAGCGCTCCCGAAGAGACCCGGGCCGAGGAGACGCCGGAGGGCCTGCACCTCGCCCGCGGCCGGGCCTCGGTGCTCTGCACCGTACCGGGGGCCGTCTTCCGGCCGACTCGCCAGACCCATGCCCTGGATCACCCCATGGGCAGCGGCTTCCGGGAGCGCACGGGCGATCGCGTCACCTTCACCGCCGAGCACTCCCTCGCCCTCAGCCCCGGGACCTGGCAGGCGGACCTCCTGCCGGGCGAGACCCTGACCATGCGCCTGGCGGTGGCGACGAGCCTCGCAGCCGCCCGCGCCCTCATGGCGGATCCCGGTCCCGCCGCCGAGGCGGCGGCCCGCGAACAGCGCTGGCAGCGCCTCCAGCAGCGTTTTGGCCCGGAGCCGGGGCTCGCCGAGCGGATCTTCGTCATGAGTGAGTGCTTCGGCATGCCCGTGGCCGGCACCGTCCTGCCCGAGGCCGGCGGCTGGTGGTTCCGGACTCCCTGGTTCCGGGACGTCTTCGAGGGACTGCTCGGCAACTGGCGCACGCTCCACGCCCTGGGACGCTCCGAGCAGGTCACCGATGCCCTCAAGGCAGCCTTTCGACTTCAGGATCCCTTGACCGGCCGGATCCCCAATCGCCTGCCCGAGCACCGGACGGATCAGGAGGTGGCCGAAACCACGGGCCGGCTGCCCGAGGAGTACTATCACTCCGCCGACGCGACCCTTTTGGCCTTCACGCTCCTGGACGAGCTGGATCCCTATCCGACCGACACCCAGCTCCGGGAGGATGCGGATCGCGCCTTCGGACGGGCGCTCGCCGCCTTCCACGCGGCCCGCCCCGAGACGGTGGACGGCCCGCCCGTCCTCACCGACACCGGCCTGCTCATGAGCGTGCCGTGGCACACCTGGACCGACGGCAAGCGGACGGTCGGCCCGGTCGCCGAGCTGCCCCTGCGCGTCTCCAAAGAGTGGCAAGAAGCCGCCCTCGCGGCCGGGACCTCCCCGGCGGAGGTGTTCCGGATCAACCACGAGGCCAGCTACTACCTTCCCGAGATCAACGCCCAGTGGCTGCGCGCCCTGCACTGGGCCGCCCGGCACCGGATCGAACCCGCCGATCGCGCCGCGGCCCAGGAGCTGCTCGAACGCGCCATCCCGGCCTTCCGGGCCACGTTCTGGGATCCGGCGCGCTCGCGCGTGGCGAACCTGGTCACGCGGGGCGATCGGTACGACTGGACGGCCGGCTCGCCGGGGCTGGTCGCGATCTCCCTGCTGATCCCGCTGGGGGTGTTCAACCGGGCCGAACGCCGAGCGGCCTGGGAGGGCCTCCGCGATCCGCTCGCCGTCACCCACGGCGGCCGCCTGTTCGGCCTCTTGGTCAAGGACTCCGCGGAGCGGTGCTACCTGGGCGACGCGC
>DATNQJ010000263.1:0-4671 GCA_036704085.1 Stenomitos sp. | reverse complement strand
GGGTTGACGGGGCTCGAACCCGCGACCTCGGCCTTGACAGGGCCGCATTCTAACCAACTGAACTACAACCCCAAGCAACTTACTCATAGTAACGCTCTGAGCGGCCAAAGTCAACAGTTTTTCCAAGGGCTTAAAAGTTTGTTAGGTTTGTAGCGCGCATCGGGAGCCGATGTTCGGAGCTAGGGCCGCACCACCACGACGTCTCCGGCCTTCAGTTGCTGGTAGACCTCCTCGATGTTCTCGTTGTAGAGGCGCATGCAGCCGTGCGAGGCGTAGGTGCCGATGGAGCTCCGGTCGAAGGTGCCGTGCAGCTCCTCGCCGCTGTTGCTCATCCGGCCGGTATTGGCATCGAGCCACGAAAGGCCGACCAGGCGCGTGCCGAAGGCCCGGCCGCCGGACTCCGGCCAGAGCTGACGGGCGAGGCCCGACGGGTCCGCGAGCTTCCCGTCCACCACCTTGATGCCGGGGTCGGTGTCGGTGCCGCGCTTGCCGCTGGCGATGGGGAAGATCTTCTGGAGCTGGCCCTTGGAGTCGAACATGAAGAGCCGATGCTGGGCGATGCCCACCACCACGCGGCTCATCTTGCCGCGCACCACCTGGGGCTGCTCGATGGCCTTGGGCGAGAGGGCCGGATCCTCCCAGGCCTTGAGGCCGGGGGCCGGGGCGACCTCGTCCAGGGCGCGCAGGGTCTTGGCATCGAGCAGGCCGGACGCGGGCAAGTGCTGGCTTTCCTGGAAGTTCTTGAGGGCCTGCGCGGTCTTGCCGCCGAAGGCGCCGTCGGCGCCGCCGTCGACCGCGAAGCCGAGGTCGAGCAGGGCCTGCTGGACCGCCTTGACGCCCTCCCCCTTGGCGCCGGTGGTGAGGGGGGCGCCCGCAAGCACGCTCACGAGCTCGGCATGCGCCGAGAAGCGGGCGTTGCGGAAGGATGCGCTCTGGGGGGCCCGGGCCTGGGAGCTGACGGTGCCCAGGTCGAGGCGATCGCGCGCGGGGCGGGGCGTCGGATCGGCGTCCGGCGTTGCGGAGCGGAACGAGCGAGGCTGCCACTCCTTCGGGGTCGCCTTCGCGCCGAACAGGGTCGAATTCACCGCGCCACTCATCGCCAAGCCTCCCTAACGGATTCGGAACCGTGATCTCCTTATCCGTGCGGGAGGCCGGGGACTTGTGATTCATGGCCAAAGCTTAGGGCAAGCTAAAACTCATTTTAACGGCTCAGGAACGCCATCCTAGAAGACGTAGCCCACCCCGATGTAGGGGCCGGTCAGGCTCATGGTGTTCCCGGGGGCAAAGACGGCCTGGCCGCGGAGCCCGACGTCGAGGCCGAAGCCGGGCCAGAGCGGGTGCCCGACCCCCAGCTTGTAGTCGAAGACGTTGGTCTGCAGGCCATTGACGTAGAGCCAGGGCGCCCAGTCCAGGCGGGCCTGCAGGGCGAAGCGCGCGGGCAGGTTCATGTCGAAGATGGCGCCGAGCTTGGGGGAGGTGCCGCTGCCGATCCCGATCGTGCGGAAGACGCCGCCGAAATCCGCCGTGAGCCCCGAACCGAAGAGCCCCGCGCCCGTCTGGAAGAGCTTGGCCTTGAGCTCGAGCTCGGCGTTGGTGAAGGGGCTCGCCACCGGCCCGATGGTGCCGCCGAAGGCGCCGGTGGTGCCCCAGGCCCCGGCCGAGAGCCAGGGGGTGAACCACACGTTCAGGGCGAGCCCCGGCAAGAAGGCGTTGCCCACCAGGTTGACGTCAGCGGCCGAGAAGGTGCCGGTGGCGTACCAGGCGAAGGTCCCGATGGCCCCGCTCGGTTTGGGGCCGGCGAAGCGCGCCGGGGAGTATGGCTCGGCCGGGACCTGGGCCCAGGCGGGGACGCTCACGAGTGTCCCTGCGACCACCCCCAGGAGCACCGCGCCTAGCGACCGCGTTAGCTTGTCCATGCTCGTCCTCCGTCTGGCCGTGAGACCCGGCCCCCATGGGGCCTGGGCTCATGCTAATTCAGCCGAAGTGCCAAGAACTTCGGTCAAAATCGCCAAAGCCGGGGAGGGCGTTGCTACTTCGCCCGGTACGTGAAGTCGCCCGTGTAGGCCGTGCCGTCCACCTTGAGGGAGACGTGGAGGGTGTAGCTGCGCTGGGAGACGATCGTGGGCCAGCAGTAGATGAGCGGATCGCCCGCGGGGTCGGGGGCATAGACCAAGAGCGCCTTGGTCTCCTTGACCCCGGTCGAGTCCGTGATGACCGCGCTGCCCGTCACCTGGGCCGTGCCGCTCGGCATCTTCACCTGGGAGTCGTACGGGAAGAACGCGAAGAAGAGCCGGCCGCCGTTGTTCTGGCTCTCCAGGGGGGCGAACTCCAGCCAGCCCTGGCCGCTCGTGACCACCTGGCCGTCCGGATAGCCGGGCTTGGGAGCCACCGGTCCCTGGTCCGGGGCCGGGCTGGAGGTCGTGGTGCGGGCGGGCACCGTGGGGGCCTCGGGGTAGAGCTCCGTCTGGCAGGCGGCGATCGCGATCAACGAGAGCGGCAGCAGGTAGCGCAGGCGCATGGAACCTCCGAAGTACCGGGGAACGAGTCCCTTCCAGGGAAGGCGAGTAGCCGCAAGGATCTTACCACGCCCAACGGAAAAGACCCCGCTCTGCGAGGTCTTTTCCGGAGCTTGGGACGGAGGCTAGGCGTGGGCTGCGACCTTGGGGCCCGCCGCGAGGATCTCGGCCGGGACCTGGCCCTCGAACTGGGCGATGTTGGCGTGGAAGCGCTTGGCCAGCTCCTGGGCCTTGGCGTCATAGGCCTTGGCATCCTTCCAGGTGTTGCGGGGGTTGAGGATCTCGCCGGGCACCCCCTCGCACTCGGTCGGCATCATGACGCCGAAGACCGGATGGGGCTCGAACTTGACCTTCTTGAGCTTGCCCGACAGGGCGGCGTTGAGGAGGGCCCGCGTGTAGCGGATGGACATGCGCTTGCCCTCGCCGTAGGCGCCGCCCGACCAGCCGGTGTTGACCAGCCAGCAGTCCACCTCGCCGCTCATGATCTTCTCGCCCAAGAGCGTGGCGTACACCGTGGGGTGCAGGGCCATGAAGGGAGCGCCGAAGCAGGTCGAGAAGGTCGCCTGGGGCTCGGTGACCCCGCGTTCGGTGCCGGCCACCTTGGCGGTGTAGCCCGAGAGGAAGTGGTACATCGCCTGCTCGGGCGTGAGCTTGGCGATGGGCGGCAGCACGCCGAAGGCGTCGCAGGTGAGCATCACCACGTTCCGCGGGCTGGGCCCCAGGCCCGATTCGACGGTGTTCCGGATGGCCGCGAGCGGGTAGGCCGCCCGGGTGTTCTCGGTCAAGGTGTCGTCCGTGAGGTCCAGCCGCCGCGTCTCGGGGTCGATGGCCACGTTCTCGAGCACCGTCGCGAAGCGCTCGGTGGTGGCGAAGATGTCGGGCTCGGCCTCCTGGGACAGGTTGATGACCTTGGCGTAGCAGCCACCCTCGAAGTTGAAGACGCCGTCATCCGACCAGCCGTGCTCGTCGTCGCCGATGAGCTTGCGGTTGGGATCGGCCGAGAGGGTGGTCTTGCCGGTGCCCGACAGGCCGAAGAAGACGGCCGTATCGCCCTCCTTCCCCACGTTGGCCGAGCAGTGCATCGACATGACGCGCTCCTGCGGCAGCAGGTAATTGAGGATGGTGAACACGGACTTCTTGATCTCTCCGGCGTACTGGGTGCCGCCGATGAGGACGAGGCGCTTGCCGAAGTTCACCAGGATGAAGGCCTCGGAGTGGGTGCCGTCGATCTCGGGGACTGCCTTGAAGTTGGGCACGTTGAGGATCGTGAACTGGGGCTCGTGGGTCGAGAGCTGCTCGTCGGTGCCGCGGATGAACATGGTCCGGGCGAACAGGTTGTGCCAGGCGGTCTCGGTGATGACCCGGATGGGCAGCTGGTAGCGCGGGTCGGCGCCTGCGTAGCAGTCCTGGACGAAGATGTCCTTGCCCTGCAGGTAGGCGGTCACGCGCCGCAACAGGGAGTTGAACCTGTCCTCCTCGATGGGCTTGTTGACCTTGCCCCACCAGATCTTGTCCTCGCTCGAGGGCTCGCGCACGATGAACTTGTCGTTGGGCGAGCGGCCCGTGTGGCTGCCCGTACGCACCACGAGCGGCCCCCGGTGGGCGAGGATGCCCTCGCGCCGGCGGATGGCCTCTTCGACGAGGGCGGGCGGGGTGAGGTTCCAGAAGAGGTGCTGGTAGTTGGTGATCCCGAGGGAGGAAAGATCGATCGTCTTTCGCATGAGAATCGAGGCCTCCTGGGGCGACCATGCCCCGATCGAAAGGTCCGGCAGGACAAGGACCCCGGCGCGCGCCATCGCGGGCCGGGCCAGAGAACCCCAGTTTACCTGATTAATGGAACTTTGTCTCGGATCGTTAAGGAAGGACGAGCGGTCCGCTCGGGCTCGGCGTGGGCGTCGGAGCCGCCGTGGGACGCGCGGTCGGAGTGGGCGTCGGCGCAGGGCTGGGCGTCGGCTGAGCGGGGCTGAGCACGACATTGCCGACTGCGCGCAGCCCGGGCTGCTGGATGCGTGGGGCGTTGGTGTTGGTGACGTCGTCCACCGCCTGGATGTCGTTGGACAGCGTGGCCGGGTCGGTGCATCCGGCCGCCATGAGGCCGATGACCAAGAGCACGGCCCAGATCCGACTTGCTGGCATGGGGTCCCTCCGCCCAGAC
>DATNQJ010000262.1:0-3375 GCA_036704085.1 Stenomitos sp. | reverse complement strand
AAGCAGATCCTGCTCGAGCACAGCGGCGCCGAGCTGCCGGAGCACCTCGAGAACCGTCTCGGCGAGCTGGACCTCAAGGCCCAGGAATACCGCAACGACCTGACCCGCCTCTTCTTGCTCATCAAGAAGGTCGCGGGGGTTCAGAAGAGCGGAACCGGCGGCACCGACTTCCTCGATCCCCTCAAGAAGTAAGCTCCACCGCCTTTCCGGAGGGCCGCGGCCCGGGGCGTTCGGCTGTTGTACTCCCCATGCATGTAACGTTATAGTTACGCCCAACGGCACTGCGGAAGGAGAGACAGCGTGAGAATTCGAGGCGTCCGCAATCTCATGGACCTTCCCGTCGTCACCGAGCGGCAGGTCCACATGGGCGACATCACCGACGTGTTCCTGGATCCCGCCGAGCAGCGCGTCGTCAAGCTCGGCATCACCTGGGTGATGGACAATCGCCAGGTCTCGGGCTCGGACAACGACCTGCCCTTCTCCCAGATCACGAGCTTCGATCCGCACCAGGCGGTGGTGTCCGACGAGATCGGCGAGACGGCCGGGCTGGACCTCCTGAACTACGGGGACGAGACGCTGGTCTCGGCGACCGGCACCCTGCTCGATCATGCCATCGTGACCCGCAGCGGCCAGCGCCTGGGGACGGTGGTCGACTTCTTCGTGGACGAGGAGGACGGCGCCATCCTGGGCTACGAGGTCACCAACGACGCCATCGAGAGCGAGCACCGCAAGAGCCAGATCCTCGCGCCCAGCACGGACATGGAGTTCCGAGGCCCCGACATCGTGATCCCGGACAAGATCCCGACCGTGACGCTCGCCGCCGTGCAGGGGCTCCGCCGGATGGAGGAGGAGCAGCAGGAGGACGCCGACTACGTCTTCGAGCAGGACGAGACCTCGGCCCGCACCCAGAACCCCGAGCTACCGGATCCCATCCCCGACCCCAACGAATACCCCGCCGGTCATCGGGTGGGATTTGGCGAAGAGGACGACGAAGGCCTGCTGGGATAGGCTGTACAACCCGTGTATGCGGCCCCTATAATCAAAGCTCGCTTGTCTTTAGAGCACTAGATTAGGGAGAAGTCGCCATGCACTCCAACGCAGCCATGACCCGCATGAACCAGGCGCTCGCCAGCCGCACCTTCGTCAAGGTGATCGCCGGGATCGAGAACTTCGACGCCGCCCACGTCCTTAACGTGGTGGCGGCCGCCACCGCGGCCGGCGCCCACGCCGTGGACATCGCCGCCGACGCCGCGCTGATCGCCCAGGTGAAGGCCGCCACCAACCTGGCCGTGTTCGTCTCGGCCACCGAGCCCGCCAAGCTCATCGCCGCCGCCGAGGCGGGCGCTGACGTCCTCGAGCTCGGCAACTTCGACGCCATGTACGCCCAGGGCATCGAGCCCACCGCCGAGGAGATCCTCGGCTGGACCCGTGAGGTGAAGGCTGCGGTCGGCGATCGCGTGCCCCTCTGCGTGACCATCTCGGGCCGTCTGCCCCTGGCCGTCCAGCTGGACCTCGCGACCAGCCTCCAGGCCGCCGGCGCGGACATCATCCAGTCCGAGGGCGTCCAGAGCGCCGTCGACGTCGTCGACACCCAGAGCGCGATCGCCTCGATCACCAACGCGCTCGCCAACGCCGCTGAGATCCGCCGCGTCATCGAGCTGCCCGTCTTCGTGGCGGGCGGCATCACCGCGGCCAACGCCGCGTTCGCGATCGCCGCGGGCGCCAACGGCGTCGGCGTGGGTCGTGCGGTCAGCCGCTGCGCCACGGTCGCCGAGATGGAGTTCGTGACCGCGAGCGTGCTCAAGGCCCTGGAGGGCATCCGCTCGGCCGGCGCCACCCTGGCCGCCGCGTAACCAGCGCCGCTCTCAACGACGGGCCCCGGCGACTTGCCGGGGCCCGTTTCAGTTGACCGACCCCTCGGGTAGGAAGCAGGGAGGAGATTAGAGATGCCTCCCAAGAAACGCCCCAAGTCCGGCAAGCGCCGGCGAAAGAAGCAGCAGGACGCCCGCCGGGTCCGGATCCGCAACACGCTCATCGGCGGGGCGCTGGTCATGGGGACCTTCATCAGCGTGGGCCTGGTCGCCCTGCACGAGATGCAACTCGAAGAAGCGGAGCGCCAGCGGGCCCTCCAGGCGACCATGCCGCATGCGACCCAGCGGCCCACGCCCCCTCCCAAGGACAGCATCAGCGCCACGCCCGATCCCGCGCATCCCGCTCGGGTCCCGAAGCTCTCGGATCTCCGGCTCGGCCTGCCGGACTCCAAGATCAAGGCCCTCCTGGGGGCCCCGGACCTCGCCATGAGCGATCATCGCTTCCGCTACACGGCGCTCGGCCTCGAGCTGAAGTACCGCAAGGTCGGGGGGGCCATGATCCTGGACGCGATCGCCTACTCGGGATCCGGAGTGCCGCCCGAAGCCATGGAGGCTGTCGACCTTCCGGGACTTCAGGTGGGTGGGCCGCCGGACGCCCTGAGGGCCCTGGCTCCACAGGGACGAATCCTTTACAACCGGGCGACGCAGACCTACACCCTGTACCTGCCGGCCCGCCACCTCGCCATCGACTTCACGCCACAGGCCATCCAGGCCGTGCGCATCGAGCAAGGCCTCAAGGACCGCTTCTCCGCGGAGGCGTCCGGTCCTCATGCCTTCGAGGTCTCGTTCGATCAGGCCTTCAGCGCCGAAGCCGAGTTCGGCCAGCGGCTCACCGACGCGCAAGTCGACCTGACGGTCAAGCAGGTACGGAGCGGAAACGCGCCAGTCCACACCCTCTCCATGCGGCTCAAGGTGGATCAGTTCAACCCCGACGAGCTGCGCGAGGCCATCAAGCGGCGGATCAGCGCGCAGATCGCGGCGGGCGACGTCGCCGCCGCCGTCACGGTGCTCGCCAGGAACGGCAGCAAGATCGTGGAGTGCGACTGGTACTCGCCGCGCTACACGGACCTCACCGGGGCCCAGCCGCAGCGATTCGGCGCGGTCGACTCGACGGACAACATTTCCTATCGCTGGTATTGAAGGCGGCAAACCCCGTCCCGTCCAGCGCTCAGGCGCTCTCGTGTTATAATCAAAGCTCTTTACGCCGTTTTTGACGCATACCAGGAGGTCCCCCTTGGAACCCACGACCACCCTGCAGAAGGCTGAACTCTCCGAGCAAGAGCAGGTCCGTCGCCAGAAACTCGCCGAACTCCGTGACAAGGGCATCGAGCCCTACCCCGCCAAGTGGGAGCGCACCCACGTCGCGGGCGATCTACAGGAGAAGTACGCGCAGCTGGCCAACGGCGAGGAGACTCAGGACGTGGTCCGTGTCGCCGGCCGCATCATCGGCCGCCGCGAATCCGGCAAGCTCAACTTCATCGACCTCCAGGACGGCACCGGCAAG
>DATNQJ010000261.1:0-2972 GCA_036704085.1 Stenomitos sp. | reverse complement strand
GATCATCCGGGCTTGCCAGGAGATGGGGATCCCCACCGTGGCGGTCTACACCGAGGCCGACCGCGAGGGCCGGCACGTCCAGCTCGCCGACCAGGCCTACAGCCTGGGCAGCGACACGTACCTCTCGACCCCGACCCTGTTCGCCATCGCCGAGCGGGCGGGCGCCGACGCCATCCACCCGGGCTACGGCTTCTTGGCCGAGAACGCGGACTTCGCCCGTGACTGCGCGGAGCGCGGCATCACCTGGATCGGGCCCAACCCGCACGCCATCGCCCTGATGGGCTCCAAGACCGTCGCCCGGCGCATGGCCGCCGAGGCGGGCGTCCCCGTCGTCCCGGGCATCACCGAGGCGCTGACCGAGGCCACGGTGGCCATCGAGTTCGCCAACCGACACGGCTACCCCTGCGTCATCAAGGCCGCGGCAGGCGGCGGCGGGCGCGGCATGCAGGTGGTCACCTGCGAGGCGGAGTTCGAGGCGGCGATCGCCAAGGGCATCCGCGAGGGCGAGGCCTACTTCGGATCCGGCGAGGTCTTCATCGAGCGCTACCTGGGCAAGCCCCGGCACATCGAGATCCAGGTGCTCTGCGACCGGCACGGCCACGCGGTGGCCCTCGGCGAGCGTGAGTGCACCATCCAGCGCCGCCACCAGAAGCTCGTCGAGGAGTGCCCCTCGGTGGCGCTCACTCCGGCCCTGCGCGAGGCCATGCAGGAGGCCGCCGTGCGCATGGCCCAGGCCGTGGGCTACGACAGCGCCGGCACCTGCGAGTTCCTCTATCAGGACGGCGCGTTCTACTTCCTCGAGATGAACACCCGCATCCAGGTCGAGCACACCGTCACCGAGATGGTCTACGACGTGGACCTGGTCAAGGAGCAGATCCGCATCGCCGCGGGCGCGCCCATGGCCGCCGAGCTGCTCGAGGCCCGCGCGCCGCGCGGCTGGGCCCTCGAATGCCGGGTCAACGCCGAGGATCCCGCGCAGAACTTCCGGCCGAGCCCGGGCCTCATCACCCGCTACCGGCGGCCGGGCGGCCCCGGCGTGCGCATCGACGACGCCGCCTACTCGGGCTACCGGATCCCCGATCAGTACGACTCGATGATCGCCAAGGTCGTCACCTGGGGCAAGGATCGCGCCGAGGCGATCGCCCGCATGAAGCGATCGCTCAAGGAGATGGTCGTCGAGGGCGTTCCCACCACCATTCCCCTGCACCTGGCCATCCTCGATCACCCGGCCTTCGTCTCGGGCGACTTCTCGACCCACTTCATCGGCCAGGACATGACCAAGGAGGACCTCGCGCAGATCGGCAAGGCCGCGCCCGAAGCCGCCCTGCCGGTTCCCCCCGGCGATGAGCCGCAGGCCCGTGGGACCGAGCGCCTCTTCGAGGTGGTGGTCAACCGCGAGCTGTTCGCGGTGACCGTCAGCGAGATCGGCGGCCAGCAGACCCTGACCGCCGTCAAGCCCAAGAAGCCGGGCAGCTCCGGCAAGGCGGGCAGCGGCTTGGCTGCGAGCGGCTCGCTCACCGCCCCCATGCACGCGGTCGTCTCGCGCGTGCTGGTCGAGCTCGGCCAGACGGTCGAGGCGGGCACGCCCCTGGTGGTGCTCGAGGCCATGAAGATGGAGACCGAGATCCCGACTGCCGTGGCAGGCACGGTGGTCGAGTTGAACGTCAAGCCGGGCCAGACCGTCGAGGGCGGTCAGGTGCTCGCAGTGGTGAAATAAGATGACCGACACGCTTCGTACCGAGCCCATCCCGGGGCTCGCCTCCATGCTCGCCGCCTGGACCGAGTCCACGGCCCCCCTGCTCAAGAAGGCCCCCGAGCGCCCCGAAGGCACCGTGACCGGGTCCAACACCCCCGTCAACCGCCTCTACACGCCCATGGACCTGCCGGACTTCGACTACGTGAGCCAGCTGGGCCTGCCGGGCCAGTACCCCTTCACCCGGGGCATCCAGCCCACCATGTACCGCAGCCGGCTCTGGACCATGCGCCAGTACGCGGGCTTTGGCACGGCCCAGGAGACCAACCAGCGTTTCCGCTACCTCTTGGGCCAGGGCCAGACGGGTCTCTCCACCGCCTTCGACCTGCCGACGCAGATGGGCTACGACTCGGACCACCCGCTCGCCGCGGGTGAAGTCGGCCGCACGGGGGTCGCCATCGACAGCCTGGCCGACATGGAGGTGCTGTTCGACGGCATCCCCCTGGACAAGGTCTCGACCTCGATGACCATCAACGCCCCGGCGGCGATCCTGCTCTGCATGTACCAGGCGGTCGCCGAGAAGCAGGGGGTCTCGCCCGAGAAGCTCACGGGGACCGTCCAGAACGACATCCTCAAGGAGTACATCGCCCGCAACACCTACATCTATCCGCCCACAGCCTCCATGCGGCTCATCACGGACATCTTCGCCTACTGCGCGGACGTGATGCCCCGCTGGAACACCATCTCCATCTCGGGCTACCACATGCGCGAGGCGGGCTGCACGGCGGTGCAGGAGGTCGCCTTCACGCTCGCCAACGCCACGGCCTACGTCCAGAGCGCCATGGACCGCGGGCTCGACGTGGACAAGTTCGCCCCGCAGCTCTCGTTCTTCTTCTGCGCGTGGACGGACCTGCTCGAGGAGGTCGCGAAGTTCCGCGCCGCCCGTCGGGTGTGGGCCAAGATCATGCGCGAGCGCTTCGGCGCCAAGGATCCCAAGAGCTGGCAGCTGCGCTTCCACACGCAGACGGCGGGCTCGAGCCTGACGGCGCAGCAGCCCGACAACAACATCGTCCGCACGGCCATCTCGGCTTTGGCGGCGGTGCTCGGCGGGACCCAGAGCCTCCACACGAACTCGAAGGACGAGGCGATCGCCCTTCCCACCGAGGCCTCGGCGCTCACGGCCCTGCGCACCCAGCAGATCATCGCCTACGAATCCGGCGTCGCCCAGACCGTCGACCCGCTCGGCGGCAGCTACTTCCTCGAGAAGCTCACGCTCGAT
>DATNQJ010000260.1:0-2701 GCA_036704085.1 Stenomitos sp. | reverse complement strand
TGGGCCTCCTGCGTGGCAAGGCCGACGAGCTTGCGGCGGCCGTCACGCAGACCTCGAGCTCCATCGCGGAGCTTGCCGCCTCCATCCAGGAAGTGGCCGGCAACGTCGCGCACGCCAGCCAGGTCTCGGAGCAGGCCTCCGACGCCGCCACCCAGGGCGAGCGCGCCGTCGCCCAGACCATCGACGGCATGCGTGCGATCACCGAGACCATGAGTGGCATCCAGCAGACCATTCGCGTGCTCGATCAGCGCTCGGGCGAGATCGGGGCCATCATCGAGGTGATCGACGACATCGCCCAGCAAACCAACCTCTTGGCTCTCAACGCCGCCATCGAGGCCGCGCGAGCCGGTGAGGCGGGCCGTGGCTTCGCGGTGGTCGCCGACGAGGTGAGGAAGCTTGCTGAGCGCTCCGCCAAGGCCACCCGCGAGATCGGGGACCTCATCCAGGGCATCCAGCAGGAGACGGCCCAGGCCGTGGGCGTCACCCAGGTGGGGGCGGCCAAGGTGGAGGACGGCGTGAAGCTCGCGAACAATACCAACGAGGCCCTGCAGCAGATCCGCCATGCCGCCCAGCAGGTGAGCACCCTGTTGAACGAGGTCGCCGTCGCCACCTCGGAACAGGCGCGCGCCAGCTCCCAGATCGTGACCTCGAGCGAGCAGATGGCCGCCATCAACCAGGACGTCACCTCGGCGGTGGTCGACATGAACCAGCTGATCCAGTCGGTCACCTACGCGACCTCCGAGCAGCGTCAGGGCACCGAGCAGGTCGTCAAGGCCATCGAGAACCTCAGCCACAGCTCCCAGGAGGCCGCCACGGCCACCGATCAGGTCTCGGCCACGGCCAACGACCTCAAGCAGCAGGCCCAGTCCCTGCAGAGCACGGTCTCCTTCTTCAAGCTGGATGCCGGACGCCCGATGACCCTCGAGGTCAGCCGTTCCTTGGCGCTGCCCTCGAAGGTTTAACCCATGCCCACCCCAAGCCATCCCCACGAACGCCATCACCTCTGCCGCCAGGCGGGCCTGGGGCGCTGCAACAGCGTCCGCTACTTCGACGCCATCTTCCAGACCCCGGCGGTGGGGATCGCCATGGTGGATCTGGAGGGCCGGATCATCGACGGCAACGCGGCGTTCGAGAAGCTCCTCGGCTACAGCTCCGCCGAGTTGCCCACCTTGACCTTCCAGGATGTGACGCATCCCGAGGATCTCGAGGCCTCGAGCGAAAGTTACCGGGCCCTGCTCGAGGAGCACACGGACGCCTCTCACCTCGAGAAGCGTTACGTCCGCAAGGATGGCAGCGTGTTTTGGGGTCAGCTGTCCCTCTCGAGCGTGCAGAGTGACGCGGCGGCCCCTCTGTTCTTCCTGGCCATCGTGGTCGACATCACCCAGCGCAAGGAAGCCGAGTGGCATATCCTGCGCCAGAACACGTACCTGAAGATCCTCCAGTCGGTGACCGCCGAGGCCAACGAGGCCTCGACGCTCGAAGCGGCCTTGCTCAAGTGCATCACGCTCATCTGCAGCCAGATCGGCTGGCCCGTCGGACACATCTACTTCCCGTCGGTCGACCATCCCCTGCTCTTGAGCTCCGGGTCGTTGTGGTACCTGGAGAACCCCGCGCGCTTCCGGCAGTTCCAGGACTACTCGGAGCATACGCTCTTCTCGTCGGGCATCGGCATGATCGGTCAGGTCTTCCAATCCGGCCGTCCCTGCTGGATCCCGGATGTCAGCCGGGATGCCGCCTTCCTCCGCTCCGACACCGCCGGCCGGGCCGGCCTCAAGGCGGGCTTCGCCTTCCCCCTGATGATGGGGAGCGAGGTGGGAGCCGTCATGGAGTTCTTCACCACCGAGGAGCGGGCGGTCGACTCCGAGCTCCTGGAGGTCATGGGACAGATCGGCACGCAGCTCGGACGGATCCTCGAACGCAAGCGGGCCGCCGAGGCGCTCGAGGCCATGGCCTTCACCGACGGCGTCACCCGCCTGCCCAACCGCCTGCTCTTCAGCGATCGCCTGAACCAGGCCATCGGCCATGCCAGGCGGCATGACGGGCAGGTGGGCGTCCTCTACCTCAACCTCGACCGCTTCACGTTCATCAACGAGAGCATGGGGCACGACCAGGGCGACCAGCTGCTCCGCCGGGTGGCCGAGCGCCTAACGGCGAGCGTCCGTGAGAGCGACACCGTGGCTCGCCTGGGCGGCGACGAGTTCACCATCCTGGTGCCGGACATCCATGAGCTCCCCGAGGTCACGGCCGTCGCCGAGGAGATCCTCGCCTCGCTCAACCGCCCGTTCCTGCTCGACGGCCATGAGCTCGTCGTCACGCCGAGCATCGGCATCTGCAGCTATCCCAGCGACGGGAACGATGCCCCGACCCTGATCCGCAACGCGGCGGCGGCCATGCACCTGGCCAAGACTCAGCGCAACGAGTTCCAGCACTACTCGCCCCGGATGAACGTCGCCAACAGCGAGAAGCTGGTCCTGGAGCAGCAGCTTCGCAAGGCCATCGAGCGCGAGGAGCTGCTCGTCCACTACCAGCCGCGGGTTTGCCTGCGCACCGGGCAGGTCACCGGGGCCGAGGCGCTCATCCGCTGGAACCATCCCGAACTGGGGCTGGTCTCCCCGGCCAAGTTCATCCCCCTGGCCGAAGAGACGGGCCTCATCATCCCGATCACCGAATGGATCCTGAGGACGGTCTGCGAGCAGGGACA
>DATNQJ010000259.1:0-3943 GCA_036704085.1 Stenomitos sp. | reverse complement strand
GACGAATAATCATCCTTGGTCGTCGACGGGGGCGTCGGACGCGAGCTGCTGGAGCTCCCCGACGAGGGAGGAGTCGGACGCGACGACGTGCTGGACGCGGGACGGCTGCTGGACCCGCTCGTGCTCGGGGGAGTGGGGCGGCCAGTGGTCGAGGTGGTCGAGGACATCGCGGAAACCTCCTTGCGATTGAAAGCCTAACGCCTTGTTAAGAAAGTTATGGCGCGGCCTTAGTGCAACTTTCTTAAGGGAAGGTTAGCTTTCCGGTAAGAAAGATTTATCTACTGGAAAGAAGCGGATCGGGAACCAAAAGGGGTGGCCTGGAGTCTCGTGGTATAAGGGGGAACATGAACTCCCGAGTCGACGAACGACAACTGATCCAGCGCTATCAGCAAGGCGATCAAAGCGCCGCTGAGGCGATCTTCCGGCAGTACCATCCCATGGTCCATGGGCTGGCGGCTCGGATGCTGGGACCGGCTGGCGACGTCGAGGATGCGGTGCAGGAGGTGTTCATCCGGGCCTTTCGGGGGTTAAAGACCTTTCGAGGGGAGTCGGCGCTCAAGACGTGGCTCTATCGCGTGGCGACCAACGTCTGTCTGACCTATGCCGAACGGTCCAAGCGGCAGCAGACGACGGAAAGCCTCGACGATCCGCTCGGTGAAGAAGGCTCCGAGACCAAGGGCAGCGTCATCGCCTCGGGCGATCGGCTACCGGAAGAAGAGCTCCTGGGGCAGGAGCTCGGATCCAAGATCCAGGCGGCCCTGGATCACCTGAGCCCCGAGTTCCGGGCCGTCCTGGTCCTCCGGGACGTGGAGGGCCTCTCCTACGAGGAGGTGGCGGCCACCACCGGGGCCAACCTGGGGACGGTGAAGTCGCGACTGGCACGGGCCCGGGCCCAGGCGATGAAGTGGTTGAAGGAGTATCTGGCATGAGAAGGGAGAGCGCGCCGATGGATTGCGGCAGTTTCCAGTTGCTGCTCTCGGCTTACGTCGACGACCAGCTCGCACCCGATGAGGTGTGGATCGTCCACGCCCACCTGATGCGGTGTACGGGCTGTGCAAGCTACCTGACCCAGCTTTCGACCACCATCCATGCGTTCCGCTCGCTGCCGCACGCCGTGCCCACCTCCGACCCCTGGAACGCCATCGCCTTCACCCTGCGACGCGAGGGCCTGGTCCGTCCCTGGTGGGCCCGACCGCGCCCCTGGACGGTGGGGGCCGCCACCGCGGGCATCGTGGTGGCCATCTACGCCTACAGCGCGCTGCGCCCGCAGCCCCAGTACGCGAACCTCGACGCCTACTGGCGCGAGCACGCGATCTTCACCTCCCAGGAGGAGCCCGCCTTCTCGAACGGCACGCCGCCCCTGGAGGCCATGGAGGCGACCTACCAGCTCCAGGGAGTGACCCCGTGATCTCGCGCCTCCTCGTCTTGGGCGCCCTGGCCGTCACGACCACCGCCTCCCCCGTCCCCGCCGAGGCGGCCCCCGCCACCTTCGAGAGTCTGGTCAAGTCCAGCCAGCTGCCCTACGTCGGAGAGCTGGTCGTCAACGGGTCGACGGTCCTGAAGGTGATGCACGGCTCGGGCGATCGCCGCCGCCACGAGGTCCTCTCCCCCGCGGGCATCCGCGGCGAGGTGATCGTGGACAACGGCAAGACCCGCTGGCACCATTCCCCGCGCACCGGCCAGGTCGACATCGCTCCCTCGGAGCTGAACAACAAGCGTCCGGCCGCGAGCGAGCGCCTCCTGGAACACAATTTCAACCTCAAGCTCCTGCGCAAGGAGAAGGTCGCGGGCCGTTCCACCAACGTGGTGGACGTGCTGCCGCGGCATGCGGGCCGCCCGTCCGAGCGCCTCTGGATGGACGAGGCGACCGGCCTGCCCCTGCGAGTCGAGCGCCGCACCCCAGAGGGGGCCTTGATCTCGACCAGCGAGTTCCGGAGCATCCAGGTACCTGCCAAGGTGCCCGCCGACGCCTTCGACTTCGCCCTGCCGGCCCGCGCGCGGGTCACCTCGAGCGTCCAGATGATCGCCACGGGCAGCACGCTGGCCGACCTCAAGACCGCCACGCCCTTCCCGGTGAAGATGCCCACCTACCTGCCGCCCGGCTTCGAGGTGGTGACGGTGCACCTCTTCGAGAACAATGGGGTGCGCTCCATCCACTGGCGGCTCAGCGACGGCCTCGACACGCTGTCGCTCTTCCAAACCGATCGGGAGCACCACGCCCAGCGGCCGCCGGGGGCTCACAGCATCGCCATCGCCCAGGGCGAGGGCTTCGTCGTCGGGCAGGGGCCCCACCGCATGGTCTGTTGGCAGACGCCGGAAGGCGCTTTCAGCCTGGTCGGGGATCTCTCAGAAGCTGAGCTGACCCGGATCGCCGCTTCGACGACCTCTCGATAACAGGGTGTAACACATCTCCCGATCTTGGGAACCTTTTGCAAGCCCTCCGAGTCAAAGCCTTGGTTCGGTAAACAGGAGGATCCATGACTCACGATTCGACCCACCAAGACCCCAACCCGACCTATATCGAGTTTTTCTTGACGGATGGCTCGCTGGCCCAGGACGGCACCAGCTTCAACCTGGTGCCCCGGCGCCCGGAAGGTGAACCCGTGCGACGCTTCCGTCGACTTGGCTCCCTCTCCATATCCGCTTAGTCTCGAAAGGAGTCTGTCCCATGCGTAGCCGTGTGCTGCCCGCCATGCTCACCTTGGCCCTCGGAGTCGGGGGCGGGGCCGTGGGCGCCGGAGTGGTCCAGATGGCCAAGCCCGCCGTCGAGACCAAGCCCGCCTATGCGACCCCCGTGAACCTGTCAGGTCAACCCGTCGCCAAGGGCGGCGAGGAGATCGCCGACCTGGTCGACAAGGTGGGACCGGCCGTCGTCAACATCGACACCGTGAGCCAGCGCCAGGTGCCGACGATGATGATGAACCCCTTCAACTTCGAGGACTTCTTCAACAACGGTGGCCCGACCTTCCAGCGCCGCCAGCAGACGATCCAACAGAAGGGCGTCGGCTCGGGCTTCATCGTCCGCGACAACGGCCTCATCGTCACCAACAACCATGTGGTGGCCGGTGCCACCGAGCTCTACGTGACCCTGCCCGACGGCCGCAAGTTCAAGGGCAAGGTCATGGGCACCGATCCCGGCAGCGACATCGCGCTGGTCAAGATCGATGGCAAGAACCTGCCCTCCTTGAAGCTCGCCGACCCCAAGAGCCTGCGCGTCGGCCAGTGGACGGTCGCCATCGGCAGTCCGCTCGGTCTCCAGCATTCGGTCACCGCGGGCATCCTGAGCGCCATGGATCGTGAGGTCTCGCTCAACAACCGCGTCGGCTTCCTGCAGACCAGCGCGCCCATCAACCCCGGCAACTCGGGCGGCCCCCTGCTCAACATGCAGGGTGAGGTCATCGGCGTGAACACGGCGGTGGCCGCGCGCGCCCAGGGCATCGGCTTCGCCGTCCCGGTGGACACCGTGGCGCGCGTGATTCCGCAGCTCGAGGCCAAGGGCAAGGTCGAGCGGGCCTGGCTCGGCGTCGGCCTCAAGGATCTGCCCGAGGATCGGCAGAACATGTTCTATCCCACCGACTCGGGCGTGATCGTGGCCCAGGTGGATCCCAACGGCCCGGCCTCCAAGGCGGGGCTCATCGAGGGTGACGTGGTCCTGCAGCTCAACGGCAAGGACATCAAGAACGCCCATGAGCTCATCGTCGGGGTCAACAACCTGAAGGTGGGCGACAAGGTCTCGCTGCTGGTGAGCCGCGAGGGCCAGAAGAAGACGCTCCAGGTGACGCTGGGCCAGATGCCCCAGCGCCTGGCGGACGCTTCTGCCCAGCAACAGCAGCAACCGCCCGAGGAGATGCCCGAAGACGGGCAATAGTCTCGACAAAGCGCCCGTCCGGTGCGACACTGCGGGGGAGTGGTTACTCCCCCGCAGTGTCTTTGAAAGGATGTT
>DATNQJ010000258.1:0-4276 GCA_036704085.1 Stenomitos sp. | reverse complement strand
CGATCTGGTTGTCCGGCACGCTCGGATTCTTATTGACCGAGAACTCGACCTGCGCGTTGATGACGCCGTCCACGTTGGTCAAGACGCGGCCGATCTTCTTCTCGGCGTAGTCACGCAACGCGTCCGTCACCTCCACATGGTGTCCAGTAAATACGAGTTCCATAAGTCACTCCCTCTTTCAATCTTGGGACCCTTGCTTGTTGGCCCCCATTATAGAAGCTTTCGTGCCAAAGATCCAAAGCCCCCCACGACGGCGCGACGTTCCCTGAGCGCTTCCACCCAGGCATAGTCGACCGCCTCAGAGCCAATCCGGGCGGGCCTTCCAAGCCTCGGACCGTGATCGTCCGTGCCACCCGTCGAGAGTAATCCGTAGTAAGCCACCATTCCAGCGTAATAATCCCGTAACATCGGGGGCTGGGACGGATGCACGATCTCCAGGGCGTCCAGGCCTGCCTCCACCAGGCGCTCGATGAGACTCGTCGGGTCCTCCGGACCCGTCGGAGCCGTCAGGGAAACGTTCTTGGGATGGGCCAGGGAGGAGACCCCCCCGGCCTTCCGGATGAGGGCGATCGCCTCGAACGGCGTGAGCCCCTCGCGCGGGACGTAGGTGGGCGTGCCGGGCGTGAGGAAGCGCTCGAAGGCGCTCTGCTCGCTGCCGGCGACCCCCATGGCCACCAGGGCCCGGGCCAGGTGGGGCCGACCGAGCGAGCCCGCTCCGGCCTCGGCCTGGACGGCCTCGAGGGTGACGGGGACGCCAAAGGCCTGGAGGGCCGCGACGAAGCGGGTCATGCGGCGCATGCGCTCGCCCTGCTGGCGCTGCATGGCCTCTTGCCAGCCGGGGGTCGCGGGGTCCATGAAGTAGCCGAGCACGTGGACCTCGGCATCCTGCCAGACGGTGTTGATCTCGATGCCCATCAGGACCTCGAGCCGGTAGCCGCGCTCGGCGACCACCGCCCGGGCCGCCTCCACCCCGCAGGTCTCGTCGTGGTCGGTGATGGCGATCGCCTTCAACCCGACCAGGCAGGCTGCCTCGACCAGCTCCGCCGGCGTGAAACGCCCGTCGGACGCGGTCGTATGCAGGTGCAGATCGGCCTTCATGCCCACCGCCTTTTCTTCAATCGGCCCTATTTTAAGCGAAACGGGGCCCGGGCCAAAGGCCCGAACCCTCGATGACGGAACGTCAGGAGCCTAGCGAGGCTCCACGATCAGCTTGATGGCGGTGCGCTCCTCGCCGTCGATGGCGATGTCGATGAACGCCGGGATGCACACGAGATCCATGCCGCCCGGGGCCACGTAGCCGCGGGCGATGGCGATCGCCTTCACCGCCTGGTTGATGGCGCCCGCTCCGATGGCCTGAAGCTCAGCCCGACCTTTCTCGCGCAGGGCCCCGGCGAGGGCGCCTGCCACCGAACTGGGGTTGGACTTGGCGGATACCTTGAAGACCTCCACGCTCGATCCTCCTGGTGAGTCGATGCAACGAATGACGACGACGCTGGTAGTAGGGGGGACGACGCTAACGGTAGAAGATGCGTTGGATCTGCTGCGTACGACCGGTCTGCTTGTCGATGGCGAGCCAGACGGCCGAGAAGACTCCCTCACCGTCTCCGACCTCGAAGCGGATCGGCACCTGTTCCCGGATGCGCTTGAGCGCCAGTTCGCTCCGGATGCCGAGGATGGAGTCGCGCGGCCCGGTCATGCCCGCATCGGTAATATACCCGGTTCCACGCGGAAAGATCTGCTCGTCGGCGGTCTGAACGTGCGTGTGGGTCCCGATGATGGCGCTCACTTGACCGTCGAGCATGAAGGCCAGCGCCAGTTTCTCGCTGGAGGCCTCGGCGTGCATGTCGACCAAGACGACCTTCGCCTGGGTCTTGACCTTCTTGAGCTCGCGCTCGGCGACCTGGAAGGGGCAGTCGCCGATGTTGATGAAGGCCCGCCCCATCAGCTGCATCACGGCCACCGTGACGCCCCCCGCCTGCAGGCACGTGTAGCCGCGGCCCGGCGTGCCGGGAGGGTAGTTGGCGGGACGGACCACCCGCTCCGCGTCGTCGATGAAGTCGAAGATTTCCTTCTTGTCCCAGGCGTGGTTGCCGAGGGTGATGACGTCGACACCGAAGTCCCGAAGCTGGTGATAGGACTTCTCCGTCAAACCGAAGCCTCCGGAAGCATTCTCGCCGTTGGCGATCACCAGATCGACCGGGAGCTGCTTGCGGAGGCGCGGAAGTCCTTTTCGAATGGCCTCGAAACCGGGGTGCCCGACCACGTCTCCGATGAAGGCGACGTGTAGGAGCTGGGAAGTAGCGGTCATGCGGCGGGGTCGATTCTAGGCCTACTTGGCGTATTCGGTGGAACGGGTCTCTCGGATCACCGTCACCTTGATCATTCCAGGATACTCCATTTCGCTCTGGATGCGCTGGGCCATCTCCCGAGCGATTTTGTGGGCGAGCACGTCGTCGACCTGCTCCGGCTTGACCATGACGCGGATCTCGCGGCCCGCCTGGATGGCGAACGTCCGCTCCACTCCAGGAAACGACTGGGCGATTTCCTCGAGCTTTTGCAGCCGCTTCACGTAGATGTCGATGTTCTCGCGCCGGGCGCCGGGGCGCGCCGCGGAGATGGCGTCCGCCAACAGGCAGATGACGGCCTCGACCGTGCGGGGCTCCTCGTCGTTGTGGTGGGCGCGGATGGCGTGGACCACCGCGGGGACCTCCCCGTACTTGGCGGCGAGATCGGCGCCGATCACGGCGTGCGAGCCTTCCACCTCGTGGCTGAGGGCCTTGCCCAGGTCATGGAAGAGGGCGGCGCGCTTGGCGACCTTCACGTCGGCCCCGAGCTCCTCGGCGATCATGGTCGCGATGTGGCAGACCTCCTTGGAGTGGGCGAGCACGTTCTGGCCGTAGGAGGTCCGGTAGCGCAGGCGGCCCAGGATCTTCACGATCTCGGCGTGCACGCCCTGGATGCCGACCTCCAGGAGGGCAGCCTCGCCGTCCTCGCGCATCTGGAGCTCGACCTCGCGGCGGGCCTTCTCGACCTGCTCCTCGATGCGCTGGGGATGGATGCGACCGTCGGCGATGAGGGCCTGCAGGGCGCGGCGGGCGACCTCGCGGCGGACCGGATCGAAGCTCGAGAGCACCACCGCCTCGGGGGTGTCGTCGATGATGAGGTCGATGCCGGTGGCGTTCTCGAGGGCGCGGATGTTGCGGCCCTCGCGGCCGATGATGCGGCCCTTCATCTCATCGGAGGGCAGGGTCACCACCGAGACGGTGCCCTCGACCGTGTGGTCGACCGCGCAGCGCTGGATGGCGGTGGTCACGATCTCGCGGGCCTTCTTCTCGGCCTGCTCGCGGGCATCGTGCTCGGCCTGCTTGATCATCAAGGCGGCCTCGCGCTCCAGTTCGAGCTCGAGGCGCGACATGAGGAGCTTCTTGGCATCCTCGGTGGTCAATTCCGACAGGCGCTCCAGTTCCTTGAGGTGCTGCGCCTTGATGGCCTCGACCTCGGTCCGGACGACCTGGACATCCTGCTCCTTGGCGCGGATCTCGTCGGCTTTCTGGTTCAAGGCCTCGATCTTGTCGTTGAGGGTCTCCTCTTTTTGAAGCAGGCGGCTCTCCCGCTTGGCGACCTCGGTCTGGAGCTCCTTGATCTCGCGCTCCGCCTCGGTGCGGAAGCGATAGGCCTCGTCCTTGGCCTGGAGCAGGACTTCCTTGGTCTTGCCCTCGGCTTCGGCTTCCGCCCTGGCAATGAGCTCCTTTGCCCGTGCCTCGGCTTCGTGGAGGGTCTTCTCGACGGCTTGGTGCTTGTTGTTGGCGACCACCAGCAACCCCACCGCCAAGGCGAGGCCGAGGATGGCGACGATCAGGAGGATCGTCCCAAGTCCGGTCATGCCCTCACCTCCTTTTCTATTTGCAAACGCCTGCCCATAGCCGGAGCGGCCATAGGCAGGCAAGATGATGCCCCACGCTATCCTACGGGGCCGGATTTACGCATGTCAAGAAAAGTAATGTTGCACCAAAACCGCTCCGGAGGCGGCTTTTGACCTCCTAGCGGGCTCCGGCGAGCTCCGGTTCGGCGCCGGTCTTGGCCAACAGCTTCTCGCGCACCAGGCGCTCGATCTCGTCGAGGAGCTCGGGCTGGTTGTCGAGGAAGTTCTTGGCGCCGTCACGGCCCTGGCCGATCTTGTTGTCGCCGTAGCTGAACCAGCTGCCGGACTTCTTGACGATGTCGTGCTCGACGGCCATGTCCAGGACGCAGCCGGCGCGGCTGACGCCCTCGCCGA
>DATNQJ010000257.1:0-3637 GCA_036704085.1 Stenomitos sp. | reverse complement strand
GTACCTGGAGGGCCTCCTGGCGCAGGGCAAGCCGGTGCCCGTGGTGCTCAGCCTCTCGGACACGACCATGCACTACGTGGTCGTGATCGGCACCGGCATGAGCGCGGCGAACCAGAAGATCATCCTGTTCAAGGATCCGGCCAACACCGATCCCGCGGGCGTGGGGGCCCTGGACGACGAGACCTTCCTGTCCACCTGGGAGAATCGCCCCATCCGCGGCTCCTGGTGGAGCTGGTTCGGCACCTTCGTGACCAACACCAACTCCGCCAACTACGAGCACCTGGCCTTCGACATCGGCACGACGAACTAGGCCCATCAAAAAGCCGGCCTCCCGCAGGAGGCCGGCTTGCGCTTGGTTGGGTTACTGCGCGCGCTCGACGATGAGGCCCGTGCCCATGCCGCCGCCGATGCAGAGGCTCGCCAGGCCGTACTTGCCGCCGCGGCGCTTCAGCTCGTGCAGCAGCGTGACGACGATGCGGGCGCCGGACGCCCCGATGGGGTGGCCGAGGGCGATCGCCCCGCCGTTGACGTTCGTCTTGGCCATGTCGGGCTGCAACTCGCGGATCACCCCGAGGCTCTGGGCCGCGAAGGCCTCGTTGAGCTCGATGAGGTCCATGTCGTCCATGCGCAGGCCGGTCTTCTGGAGCATCTTGCGCACCGTCGGGACCGGACCCAGGCCCATCACGCTCGGATCCACGCCGCCCGAGGCGTAGCTGACCACGGTCGCTAGAGGCTTGATGCCCAGCTCCTTGGCCTTCTCCTCGCTCATGAGCACCACGGCGGCCGCGCCGTCGTTGATGCCCGAGGCGTTACCCGCCGTCACCGTGCCGCCGTCCTTCTTGAAGGCGGGACGCAGCTTGGCGAGCGTCTCGACGGTCGTGTCGTGCTTGGGGTACTCGTCCTGGGCGATGACCTTGGGCTCGCCCTTGCGCTGCGGGATGCTCACCGGGGCGATCTCGTCGGCGAAGCGGTTGGCCTGCATGGCCTCGGCCGCCTTCTTCTGGGACTGGTAGGCGAACTCGTCCTGCTCCTCGCGGGTGATGCCGTACTGCTCGGCGATGTTCTCGGCCGTGACGCCCATGTGGTAGTCGTTCATCGCGCAGGTCAGGCCGTCCTGGATCATGGTGTCCACGAGCTGGGCCGTGCCCATGCGGGTGCCCCAGCGGGCGCCGGGCATGACGTAGGGGGCCTGGCTCATGTTCTCCATGCCGCCGGCGACCACCACGTCGGCATCGCCGAGCAGGATGGCCTGGACGCCGAGGCTGATGGACTTGAGGCCCGAGCCGCAGAGCTTGTTGATGGTGGTGGCGGGCACCTCGGCGGGGACGCCCGCCTTGAGGGCGGCCTGACGGGCCGGGCCCTGACCGAGACCGGCCTGGAGCACGTTGCCGAGGATGACCTCGTCGACCTGCTCGGGCTTCACGTTGGCCGCCTTGAGGGCCTCACGGATGACGTGGGCGCCGAGCTCGATGGCGGAGATATCCTTGAACGCGCCGCCGAAGGACCCGATCGGGGTCCGGACGGCGCTCGCGATGACGACTTTGCGCATGCAACAACTTCCTCGTTGAATCAGGGGGTGGGAACGGGGCACGGCGGGGCCGCGCGAACCGAAAATTCGATCGATTCTAGCATTTTGCCGGCCCGACAGCGACAACGCCGCCTGGGGCCCGTTTCAGGCTCCAGACGGCGTGTCATGAGCGGGCCTACTTGGCGAAGCTCAGCTCGCGCACGTCGGCGGCCACCTTTAGGGGGGCGCCGGTCTTGGCGACGACCTCCTCGACGGTCACGCCGGGAGCGACTTCCTTGAGCACCAGGCCATCGGGAGTGATGTCGATGACCGCGAGGTCGCTGACGATCATGTCGACCACGCCCTTGCCCGTCAAAGGCAGGGTGCAGGCCTCGAGGATCTTGGGCTCGCCATTCTTGCTGACGTGCTCCATCGCGACGATGATGCGCTTGGCGCCAGCCACCAGGTCCATGGCGCCGCCCATGCCCTTGACCATCTTGCCGGGGATCATCCAGTTGGCCAGATCCCCGTTGGCGGCGACCTGCATGGCGCCCAGGATGGTGAGGTCGACGGCCCCGCCGCGGATCATCGCGAAGGAGTCCGCGCTGGAGAAGTAGCTGGAGCCGGGCAGCTCGGTGATGGTCTGCTTGCCCGCGTTGATGAGGTCCGGATCCTCTTCGCCCTCGTAGGGGAAGGGCCCGATGCCGAGCATGCCGTTCTCGCTCTGGAGGGTGACGTCCATCCCCGCGGGGATGTAGTTGGCCACCAGGGTGGGGATGCCGATGCCGAGGTTCACGTAGAAGCCGTCCTGCAGCTCCCGGGCGATGCGCTGGGCGATCTGAAAGCGATCGAGTGCCATGAGGGGACCTCCTTAAACCGCCGCCACGGCGCGGGGCCGGGTGGTGCGCTGCTCGATGCGCTTCTCGTAGTGGGTGCCCTGGAAGATCCGCTGCACGAAGATGCCCGGGGTGTGGACCTGATCGGGTTCGATCGAGCCTACCTCGACCAGCTCCTCGACCTCGGCCAGGGTGATCTTGCCGGCGGTCGCCATCATGGGGTTGAAGTTGCGGGCGGTCTTGCGGTAGACCAGGTTGCCCAGGGCGTCGCCGCGCCACGCCTTGACGATGGCGAGGTCGGCCTTGAGGGGCATCTCGAGGACGTACTCGACGCCGTCGATGACGCGCGTCTCCTTGCCCTCGGCCACCTGGGTGCCGACGCCGGTGCGGGTGAAGAAGCCGCCGATGCCGGCCCCGCCCGCGCGGATGCGCTCGGCGAGCGTGCCCTGCGGCACCAGCTCGACCTCGAGCTGGCCGTCGAGGAACTGGCGCTCGAAGGTCTTGTTCTCGCCGACGTAGCTCGAGATCATCTTCTTGATCTGGCGCGTCTGCAGAAGCAGGCCGAGGCCGAAGTCGTCCACGCCCGCGTTATTGGAGATGAAGGTCAGATCCTTGGCGCCAGAGTCGCGGATCGCCGTGATGAGATGCTCGGGAATGCCGCACAGCCCGAAGCCGCCGGCCATAATCGTCATGCCGTCGCGCAACAGGCCCTTGAGGGCGTCCTGCGCATTGGCCACCACCTTGTTCATGTGGGGAGCCTCCTTGGTCCGGTGAAGAACAGGTTCAAAACCGACCAAGGTTATACCATGATTCCCCCGCGGGGGGCCTCGGTACTAAACGCGCTAGTGGCTTAGGGTTCCGTCACGTCGACGGCCATCAGGACGGCGTCGCCGGTCTGAAGTCGCTGGGCGGCGTCCAACCCGGTGAGGACCTGCCCGATCACCGTCCCCGGGAAGTAGCCGCCGTTGCCCGTGATGAGGGCGTACTCGTGACGCACCATGCGCCCGTCGTCGTCCTCGAAACGCTTGTTCATGACCACCGATCCCGCCACCTGGGGTAACCGGTTGTGGTCGAACCAGGTGGGCATGAGCTCGTAGCGCCCGGTGCCCGCGGCGTTGGCCACGTCCGTGTCCGGCCCGCCGAGCTGGACGTAGCCTCCCGGGTCGCGCCGCCAGATCCCCTCGTTGCGGAAGGTGTCGAAGCGGACCTCCTGCAGGAAGTGGCGGGTGTAGGTCGGCGCCTGATCCGGGAAGAGCACGAGCGTGATGTCGCCCTGGGTGGTGCGCAGGACGAC
>DATNQJ010000256.1:0-10329 GCA_036704085.1 Stenomitos sp. | reverse complement strand
AGCTCCGCGTAGACATCCGCCTTCAAGGGAATCGACACGAGTACCTCCCACTGCACGGTGCACTGGGTTCGAGGATGCCATTCGAAGATTGCAGTCGTGTGAAGCACGCTTCACATGACTGTTCCGGGTGGCCTGGGGAGCCACTTTCGGGATGACGTGTCGAGGCTGAAGGGGACCGAGGTCAGATCCGGCGCCCGCTCCTCAGGCCAACAGGGCCGTGAGCGGAATGGTCGTCGACGTGCCGGCCTGCGAGCTGACGATGAGCGCATTGCCCTCGTCCTCGTAGATGGCCGCGATGATGCGGCAGTGCCGGCACTCGTACAGCCGCGCCGTCGCATGGTCGAGGGCGCGCTGACAGGACGGGCAGTATAACGGTTGCTCGTTCGCCATAAAGCCCATGTACCCCAACCAACGCTAGGATGGTTCAACGCAAACAAGACTTAATAGAAAGGATAACTAGGGCTTGAGACGTTGGCCCCAGATCCCGTTGCCGGCCTGGATCCAGGCCACGAACGCATCGGGATCCAGGCCCGCGATCACGGGCTGGGTCAGGCCGCTCCCCAGCGTGACGGCAAAGGGTGCCCCCGGCGCGGCGAGGTCCTTGTCGAGCGGCTGAGCGAATACGCCAGGGGCGTCCGAGCGCCCGTCCACCCAGGTCAAGAGGTATTGCGAGCCGCCCCAGGAGAGGTGCGGCGACTGCTCGTCGCCATGCCCTGGGTGGGTCCCCCCGAGGTAGGTCGCCGATCCCACGGGATTGCCGCCCACGATCCGGCGCGCGGCGACCTCCGCGGTGCCCTGTCGGACCTCGGACCAGACGGCGAGCATGTGCCCCACGCCCGCCGCGAAGCTCGGGGCCCGCTGCAAGGCGCTGCCATTGGCCACCATGACGGCCGAGCCCGCCGTGCCGTTCAGGTCCACCGGGCGGGCCAGGATATCCGCATCCTGCCCCACGGCCTGCTCGTAGCCCACCCAGTACGAGGCGCCGTCGTAGGCGGCCGTCGGCACGCTGGCGTTGCTGCCCACCAGGCCCACCGGCGTGCCGAGGCCCGCCGAAGAAAGCCGGGCGACGATCGCCCCGCCGGTTTCCTGCCAGGCGACCAGGGCATCACTGCCGCTCGGCGCGAGGCAGAGGTTCTGGGCGTCCTGGCGGTTGGCAGCCAGGAGGAGCGGAGGCGTCGTGGACGTACCGTTGGCCTCGAACACCTGGACCTTGACCATGCGTTGGGTCGTGGGGCCGTCCAGGTAGGCGACCCAGAACTTGCTCCCGCGGGGATCCCAGGCGACCACCGGAGCGGGGTCCGCCAGAAAGGCGCTCACCTGGGACACGTTGCGCGGGGACCAGAGGGCTCCGCTCGCTCCTGAGAGCATCTGTACCGTCAAGTGATAGAGCCCGTCGCCGTCCCGTTCGCTCCATGCCGCGAGCGCCCCTTGTGACCCTACCGCCACCGAGGGAACGCCCCCGGTGCCGAGGGTGAGCGGGGCCCCGACCGTGGGGCTGACGAACACCTGAGCGCTGGCGGACAGATCCCCGTTGGAGATCTGAAGTAGGCCGCTACCCGTGCTCTTGCCCTGCACCAGGCCGGGCGTGGCGCTGTCGAGGCCGAGACGCGTGTCGGGGGTCGCCGTCCAGGTCGTGACGGGGGCCGACATGGCCACCCCCAGGCTGTCGGTGCTCTCGGCGCTGAAGCGCAAGGACCCGTTGAGGGGGAGCACCACCGGCCCCGGCGGGGAGAGCGCCAGCTCGCGCAGGACCCGGAAGTCGCCAGGGCTGGAGCCCGAGATGAGGCCGACCTTGACCACCACCCGGCCGCTCTGGGCTCCGGCGGGCACCCGCGCGTGGATCAGCTGGTCGCTCTCGACCGATAGCTCGCTCAGGCGGACGCCGTTCAGGTAGACCTCGACGGTGTTGCCCGCCGTGGTGCTCTTGCCGAAGTTGGCGCCCACGATGTCGAACTGGCTGCCGGGACCGCCGACGGCTGGCCGCAGCTCCGAGACGGCGGGCGGCGTGAGGGAGATGGCGATGGGATCGATGGTGGTGACCTCGCCGGGCTTGACCTCCACGTCGGTGCGCTCGCCGCGGCCCAGGTCCTGGTTGCTCGCCACCAGCCGGAACTTGCCCGCCGGGACGTTGGCGATCCGGAAGTTGCCCGTCTCGTCGGTCTTGACCATGTAGCTGAGGCCCGGGGTGAAGACGTCGGTGCCCAGGAGGTTGAGGCCGCTCACGCTGGGCGTGACGACCTGGCCCGCGATGGTGCCGGTGGGCAAGAGTCGCATGTCCCCGACATCCAGCGTGACGCCCGAGCGGACCGCGACCGAGAGCTTGACGGCCTTGCGATCGTCCGACTGGATCGCCTCGAGGTTGACCTCGCCCATGGGGGGATTGGCGAAGGCGAACCGCCCTTCCCCGTTGGTGCGCACCTCGGTGGTCGACGGGTCGCCAGCGGCGCTGACGCTGAAGGGAATGGCGTTGGTGAAGGGGATGGCGTTGGTGAAGTAGGCCCGGACGAGCACCCCCGAGACGGGATGGCCGTTCTGGTCCACGATGCGCCCGCCCAAAGGAGACGGAGTGGTCGCGGTGCCGCCCCACGGCCAAGGGCAGCCGCCCAGCGCCAGCACGAGGGCCGTGGCGAGGATGGTCAGCCACTTCAGGTTGGGCGAGGCGGTCGGGCGCATGCTCTGCCTTTCCGGTGACGGCTTGGCTGCTCGCTATGATAGACAAACGGACAAGCGGATGCGTCGTGAGCCTTGACCAAACAACTTAGACCGGCTAACGAATCGGTGGCTCCTGGGGCGACCAGAGCAGGCTGGCGCGCTCCTGGCGGACGCCGAGCATGCCGAGGAGCGCATCGGCCCGGGCCGCGCATGCCTCGGCGGCCTCGGCCTGACCCTCGGCACGCAGCAGGCGGGCTTCGAGCGCGAGGTGACGCGCCTGCTCCAGGGGGGGCGAGAGGTCCGCGAGCAGGGAGGCCGATCGGTCGAGCCAGGCGCGGGTCTGCGCCAGGTCCCCCACCTCGAGGGCCATCTGGGCCTGCGCGCGAGCCACTGAGGCCTGGCGCAGCGTATCGCCGAGCCGCTTGGCCTCCTGCATGGCTTGCTGCAGCCAGCGCTGGGCCTCGGGGTAGGCGCGCGCGGCGAGCTCCACCTGCCCGAGGGCCTCGCAGGCCTCGGCGACGAGCTCCGCTTCGCCCAGGGCCTGGAGCTCCAGGAGACCCTCGCGCAGGGCGCTGCGCGCCTGCTCGAGCTCCCCGCGCTGGCGCAGGGTCTCGCCCAGGGCGCACAGGGAGGCGGCGATGCCGAAGCGATCGCCCAAGTTGCGCCGGGCCTGCAGCGCGTCGCGGTGGTAGCGCTCGGCGGCTCTCAGGTCCCCCCGCCGCGCGCACAGGTCGCCCAGGTTGTTCTGCACGGTGGCGACGTAGCCCCGATCGCCCATACGCTGGTACAAAGCGAGGCTGCGCTCGTAGTGGGTGAAGGCCTCGTCCCACTCGCCGAGCTCCGCCTCGACCATGCCGAGGTTGTTCAGGGACGAGGCGATGCCCGGCAAATGGCCCGAGCCTTCCCGCAGCTCCAGGGCCTCGCGGTGTTCGATCCGGGCTTCTTGCCAGCGGTTGGCCCGATAGGCGGCGATGCCCGAGATGCTGTGGGCCCGGGCGCGCTCGAGGCCGTCCGAGAGCATGGACTGGGCCCGCCGGCAGAGCTCCTCGGCACTCGCAAGCTCACCCGATCGGATCTTGAGCCAGGCGCGGTCCACCCAGAGCACCCCGAGCACCGAATCCGACGGGCCGAGACGCTCGGCGGACTCGTAGCTCGCCAGCGCGGCCACGAAGTCGCCCCGGCGCTCGTAGACGATGCCCTTGGCCCGCAAGAGCTCGATGGTCAGGTGCGAGTCCGGATCCTTCAGGGCCTGATCGAGCTGGGCCAATGCCCCGGGGTAATCGCCCGCCATGCTGAGCGCCATGGCGAGCTTGAGGCGGATGTCGGGTCCCGAGGCGAGGCCTGTAAGGTCGGCGTGGGTCGCGAGGATCTCGAGGGCCGTCTGCCAGAGGTGGATGGCCTCCTGGGTCGCGTAGGTGAGCCGGGCGCGCTCGGCCGACTGCAAGAGGTAGCCAAGGGCCCGCTCCGGGGCTTCGGCGATGAGGAAGTGGCGCGCGAGGTCCGGAGCCAGGCCCGCATGCCCTCCCATCGCCTGCTCGAGCGTCTCAGCGACCTGGCGGTGCAGTTCCCGCCGTTTGCGCAGCAGGATCCCATCGTAGACGACCTCGTGGACGATCGCCTGACTGAAGGCATGGCCGTCGGGCTCGGAGGGCCGGATCAGCTCCCGCTCCCCCAAGGAGAGGAGGAGGGCATGGGGGTCGGGCTCTCCCAAGAGGGAGGCGATGAGCTCCGCGTCGAAGCTGCGCCCCATGACGGCTGCGAGCTCGATGAAGTCGCGCTCGCTCGGCAGCAGGCGATCGAGGCGCGAGGCGACCAGCCCCTTGAGCGAGGGCGTTAGCACCTCGGCGGCCCCTTCGAGCTGGCCGCGGACCAGCTCGCGCAGCACCATGGGGTTGCCCTCGGAGCGCCGGACGAGTAGATCCAGGACCTCGTCCTCGGGCTGTGGGCCTTGGCTGTAGAGGATCTCGACGAGGCGACGGGAGTCGGGATCCGAGAGCGGGCGGATGGTCGTCAGGGTCCGATCCAGGCCCGCAGGGGCCGAGGCCTCGGGCAGGCGTGCGCCGGGCCGGGCCTGGGCGACGATCAGGAGGGGCACTCGCTCGCCCGCGAGCATCTCGGCGAGGGCCTCGAGCCACCGGAACGAGGAGGGATCCGCCCAGTGGACGTCCTCGATGACGAGCACCGACGGCACGTGGCGGGCCCCGGTGAGCAGGGCCTGGAGGGAGGAGGCGATCGCGGCCTGGATCCGCTGGGCGTCGCTCGCGCCTTTGAGGGCCGGGCGATCGATCCCGAGGAGCAAGGAGATGAGGTCGGCCTCTTCGGGGTCGGGCCACCCGATGTCCGCGAGGCGCTGTTGCAGGGCCGCAAAGACGGCGTGCGGATCCTGGTGCCGCGGCACCCCGGTCCAGGCATGCAGCCACTGCGCGGCGAGCTCGAAGGCCCGATCCTGCTGGTAGGAGGCGCCGCGCAGGGAGGTCACGCGCACCTCCTGCGGGAGGCGGCGCAGGAACTCGTCGACGATCTGGGTCTTGCCGATGCCTGCCTCGCCCATGAGCGTGACCCAATGCGGCTGCCCCTCCTGGACGCGCACCCAGGCATCCATCAAAGAGGCCACCTCCCGCTCGCGGCCGATGGTGCGGTTGGGCAGGACCCGCCCGGGACCGGCCTCGGGCGCTCCGATCACCTCGTAGGCCTGGACGGGCTGGGACTTGCCCTTCACGAGCAGGGGGCTGAGCGCCTTGAAGCCGAACCGGTGGGCCGTGAGCCGGTAGGTCTCGTGGGTGACCAGGATGCTGTCCGGCCGGGCAGCGGCCTCCATGCGCTGGGCGAGGTTGACGGTGTCGCCCATGACCGTGTAATCGCGCTTTTGGTCGCCCCCCATCTCGCCTGCGACCACCAACCCGGTGTTGAGGCCGATGCGCAGCTTGAGGGAGAGGCCCGTGCGCGCCATGAGTTCCTGGGCGAAGGCGCGCGCGGCCGCCTGCATGGCGAGGGCTGCGAGCAGGGCGCGCTCGGGGTCGTCCTCGTGGGCGATGGGGGCGCCGAACAGGGCCATGATGGCGTCGCCGATGTACTTGTCGACCACCCCGCCGTACCGGTAGATGGGGGTCGTGAGTGCCTGGAAGCACTGGTTGACGATCTCGGCGACCGCTTCGGGGTCGAGCTTTTCGCTCATGGCCGTGAAGCCGGAGACGTCGGCGAAGAGGACCGTGACGACCCGGCGGTCGCCGCGCGGGGCGGCCGTCTCCGTCAGGCGCTGCCCGCAGCGACTGCAGAAGTTGGCCTCTGGATCGGCAGGTTTCAAGCACGCGGCGCATGTGGTCATGGCGGCCTCCTGGCGGGTTCCATGACCACCATACGAGCCACCGTTCGAGGCGACTAGCAGACGATGGCCAAGCTTTTTTGCTAAGCTGCGAGGGCGCCAGGCCAGGCGGTTCGGGAGGTATAATGGGCCGGTGCACGCAGACCGTGCCTGGAAAGGACACCCATGATGCCACTTGAAACCCCGCCTTCGGGCCTCCGGAAGGTCTTCCTCATCGGAGGTGGGCTGTTGGGGTTCCTGTTGGTGACCCTGCTCGGGCTCATCTTCCTCACCGGCCCCAAGGTCGAGGCCCCCAGCGGCCTCCGTGCCCCGTCGGGCTACGTCGAGACCGAGTTCGCCCGGCGGATGGAAAAGGGCGGGCACGAGGTCGCCTACTTCTCGGGGCAGCAGGTGAGCGTGCTCGTCAAGGACGCGGAGTGGAAGCGGCTCGGCGAGCAGGACCGCTATGCGCGCCTGCGCTTCCTCAGTGACGCCAAGGCCTCCCTGGTGGCCGTCCAGCGCGAGCGGGGCGACAAGTCCGTCTACACCATGTCCGTCAAGAGCGCCGAGAACCGTCGGGTGCTCGCCGAGGAGACGGACTTCAACCCCAAGGTGTACGACTAGCCATGTCGAACGCCATCGTCATCGACTCCCTGGTCAAGCGCTACGGCGACCTGCGGGCCGTCGACGGCCTCTCCTTGACCATCGAATCGGGAGAGTTCTTCGGCCTGTTGGGCCCCAACGGCGCGGGCAAGACCACCACCATCAACTGCATCGTGGGCCTGAGCACGATTCAAGGGGGGCGCGTCGCCGTCTGCGGGCACGACGTCGTCACCGACTATCGACAGGCCCGTCGGTGCATCGGCCTGTCGCCGCAAGAGTTCAACTTCGACCGTTACCTGAGCATCCGCGAGGTGCTCGTCTACACGGCGGGCTACTTCGGCATCCCCTCCAAGGTGGCCACCGCGCGGGCGGACGAGCTGCTGAAGCGCTTCGACCTCTGGAGCAAGCGCGATCACAACTTCACCAAGCTCTCGGGCGGGATGAAGCGCCGCCTGAGCCTGGCGCGGGCCCTCATCTACGAGCCCAAGGTGCTCATCCTGGACGAGCCGACCGCCGGCGTGGACGTGGAGCTGCGGCTGGAGCTGTGGGCCCTCATGCAGGAGCTCAACTCCCAGGGCATCACCATCGTCTTGACCACCCACTACCTGGAAGAGGCCCAGCAGCTCTGCAAGCGGATCGGCATCATCAACCACGGCCGCCTGGTCACTCTCGAGTCCACCGAGGCGCTCCTGGGCAAGTACGGTGAGGGCAAGAACCTGCAGGACATCTTCCTGGAACTGACGGGGCGCGCTCATGGTTAACTGGATCGGGCTGTGGACCCTCATCAAGCGTGAGTTCAAGCGCCTGATGATGATCATCAACCAGGCGCTCTGGCCGCCGATGATCTCGACCCTGCTCTACTTCTTCATCTTCGGGCTGGGGCTCGGCAGCCGCATCCAAACGGTGGACGGCGTGCCCTACCTGTTCTTCCTGGTGCCCGGGTTGGTGGCGATGAACGTCATCGACACCTCGTACTCGGAGACCTCGGCGTCGTTGTTCAACACGCGCTTCACCAACAGCATCCAGGAGGTGCTGGTGGCGCCCTTGTCGTACGTCGAGATGGTCATGGGGTTCGTGGTGGGGGCGATGGTGCGCGCGCTCTTGATCGGCAACCTGTTGATGGTCATCGGCTGGCTCTTCACGGGCGCGCATCCCACGAACTGGGGGCTGTACGCGCTCATGATCGGGGTGGTGTCGGCGGGCTTCTCGGGATTGGGGTTGATCCTCGGCCTGTTCGCCGAGACCTTCGACCAGCTCGCCATCCCGACGACGTTCTTCATCACGCCGCTCGTCTACTTCGGGGGCGTCTTCACCTCGATCCACTTCCTGCCGGAGCGGGTGCAGCCGTTCGTGAAGGTGAACCCCTTGTTCTACCTGATCGACGGGTTCCGAGCGTCGGTCACGGGGCGCTTCGAGGCCTCGCTCGGAGCGGACCTCGCGGTGGCGATCGGCTTTGCGGCGATCACGCTGACGACGGCGGTGATGCTCTTCCAGAGAGGGTTCAAGCTCCGGACCTAGGTTAGCAAAGAGGGGGGTGGTCGCATCGACCACCCCCCTGCTTGCTAAGGGCTTAGTTCGAGATGAGCCGGGCGACGGCGTCGAGGTTGATGGGATCCTGGGTGCCGTCGGCGTAGGTGGCGATTCCCGACCACTGATCCTTGCCGATGTCGAAGGTCCCCTTGAAGGTGGCCGCCTGGGCGCCAGAGCCATCCACGATGATGCCGTCGGTCTCGATGGTCTTGGCCACGCTGTCGACGGTGAAGCTCTTGATGCTGAGGGCCACGATCACCGAGTCATCGGCCTTGCGCAGGGCGACCTCCAGGGTCGAGCTGGCGTCGATGCTCGCGGGGCCATGGCCGTCCGGGGCGGGAGTCCCGATGAGGCGGAGCTGGGTGGTGACCTTGCGGTCTTGGTCGATGGCCACGTGGCCGTCGACTCGGTAGTCCATCACCGACACCGACGTGTTCTCGGCAATGGAGGTCAGGAAGCTCGTGCCATCGGGCAGCGAGCCCGAGTAGGTCTTGGTGCCCTGATGCGAGCCGTCCGCGCCCTTGACCTCGTTCCGGATCATCAGGGTGTGGGCCTGGGCGCCGCCATCCATGGGGGTGAAGTCGATGCTTTCGGTGGCGACGTCGAAGATGTCGTTCGAGAGATTGGACGAGCGAATGGTCTCCCGCACGTGCCGGTAGCTGCCGTCCGGACGCAGCTTGGACTGGGAGACGGTCTCCTGGATGGTGTCGGTGCCGCTCCAGTCGTTGGGGCCCGCGGACTGGCCGTTGCGGACGTAGTCCATCCGCATGGGGTTGGATTCCAGGACGGCGCCGCCCGCGTCCGTGACCGTCTCGGTGCCCACGTAGGTGCCGGCGGGGGAGCCCATCTCGAACCAGCCATCGGTCGCGACGAAGGCCCAGGTGCTGCCTCCGTTGTCCCAGGTGGCGTGAGCGTTGAAGTCGGCGAGCTGCTGGGGGGTCATCGACGAGGTGGCCGTCGCCGAGATGCGGAAGGCCGCCCCGGAGCCCTGGGCCCCGGCCTGAGCCGAGACGCCACCGGCACCGGTGAGCGTCGCGAGCTGGTTGAGGGCGGAGATCTGCTGGAGGTCCTTGACCGCCGACTTGATGATCGGAGCCACGGTGACCAGATTGGCACTCTGATCGCGGTCCTTGGGCGCGAGCGGCAGACCGGTTCCGGAGAGCGCGGTACAGCCGGTCAAGCCGACCATGGCGAGCGACAGGGCCAGCGAGGCGTGGATGACGATCGTGCGAGCTCTAGACATTTCAGATCCTCCCTTAAACTGGTGGGTTTCAACTCCGTTGCTTCCAAAATACCCGTTGCGGAGCAACCGAAGGGTGAGTAGCAGCGCAAGAGAGCCGTGCCGTTGCTCACAGGAAGGATGGGCGGATTTGGACCTTGAACGCTGCCAAGCGTCCGTCCTGCCGTGGTCTGAGGGGTGTGATCCCAAACAAAACGCCCCCGAACCTGAGTTCGGGGGCGCGAGGGTGGTGGACGTTAGGCGTGGGAGCGCTGGCAAAGCTCCAAAAGCACGCCGTGCGTGCTCTTGGGATGCACGAAGGCGATCAAGGCACCGCCCGCGCCCATGCGCGGCTTCTCGTCGATGAGCTGGCAACCCTTGGCCTTGAGGACCTCGAGGGCCGCCGCCACGTCCGGGACGCCGAGCGCCACGTGATGGATCCCCTCGCCGCGCTTCTCGAGGAACTTGGCGATGGGGCTCTCGGGGCTCGTGGGCTCCAAAAGCTCCAGCCGGCTCTCGCCGACCATGAAGATGGCCGTGCGCACCTTCTGGTCCTCGACCTCCTCGGTCTCGTGAAGGGGCAAAGAGAGCGAGTCCGTGTAGAGAGGCAGGGCCGCCTCCAGGCTCTTCACGGCGATCCCCAGGTGATCGATCTTGCCGATGGCAAGCAGACTCGGGTCAATCATGGCTACACCTTCACCGTCGCACGGTAGGCGCCAAAGGCTTGGCGCAGGACGTCACTGATCTCACCGACCGTAGCGTAGACCTTGACCGCCTTCAAGATGAAGGGCAACAGGTTCTCCTGTCCCTTCGCCGCCTTGGCAAGGGCTTCCAGGCTCTCGGTGACCGCCTGGGCGTTACGTCGACCCTTGAGCTCGGCGAGTCGGTCCTTCTGCATGCTCTCGACCGACAGGTCGATGCGCTGGATGGCGATGGGCGGCTCGTCCGCCTGCTGGAAGCGGTTGACGCCCACCACCACGCGCTCGCCTGCCTCCACCTGCCGCTGGTAGCGGTAGGCGCTCTC
>DATNQJ010000255.1:0-5278 GCA_036704085.1 Stenomitos sp. | reverse complement strand
GGGGCCGAGGGCGCCGCGGCACTGCGCCTGCTCTTCGACGGCGGGGTTCCACCAGGGATCGAAGTGGACGACGTAGTCGGCCCCCGTGAGGTTCAAGCCCGTGCCGCCGGCCTTGAGGCTGATCAGGAAGATGGGCGTGTCCCCCGCGTTGAAACGCTGCACCCGCTCCAGTCGATCCTTGGTCTGGCCGTCCAGGTACTCGAAGGCGATGCCCTCGGACGTCAGGCGCTGCGAGAGGATGCGGAGCAGCTTCACGAACTGCGAGAAGACCAGGACGCGGTGCCCCTCGGCCGAGATCTCGCGCACCAGGTCCATGAAGTGCTCGATCTTGGCCGACGGAACGGGCGTGAGGCTCGAGCGGACCATCTGCGGGTCGCAGCAGGCCTGACGCAGCCGCAGGAGTCCCTCCAGCACGTTGAACCGCGAGCGGGCGAGGCCGACGCGGTCCACCGCGCCCATGACCTCGCTGCGCACGCTCATCAGCAGCTCGTCGTAGAAGCGGCGCTGCTCGGGGCCGAGCTCGCAGAAGCTCACCATGTCCGATCGCGGCGGCAGGTCGCGGGCGACCTCCTGCTTGAGGCGACGCAGGATGAAGGGCTGGGTGCGGCGGCGCAGGAGGCCCGCGTTCTCGGTCTGGCCCGTCTTGATGTAGCGATCGCGGAACTGCCGCTCGCTGCCGAGGTAGCCGGGCATCAGGAAGTGGAACAGGCTCCACAGCTCGAGCAGGTTGTTCTCGATGGGCGTGCCCGTGAGGCAGAGGCGATGGTTGGCCGCGAGGCTGCGGGCGGCCTTCGCCCCCTGCGAGCGCGGGTTCTTGATCATCTGGGCCTCGTCCAGGATCACGTAGTGGAAGCGGCGCTCCTGCAGGCGCTCCAGGTCGCGGCGCAGTACCGCATAGCTCGTGACCACCACGTCGGCCGAGTCCATGTCGTGGGCGTGCCGATCCGAGCCGTGCAGGACCGTGATCTTGAGGTCCGGCGCGAAGCGCGAGAACTCCTGCTCCCAGTTGTAGACCACCGAGGTGGGCGCGACGAGCAGGCTGGGCCCCGGCCGGCCCGCTTCCTTCTCACGCAGCAAGAGGGCGATCGCCTGGATCGACTTACCAAGACCCATGTCGTCGGCGAGGATGCCGTTCAGGCCGTTGTCCCGCAGAAAGCACAGGTAGTCGAGCCCGAGGTGCTGGTAGCCGCGCAACTCGCCGACGAACCCCTCGGGCACGGGCTGCTGCGGGATGGCGTCCAGGTTCTGCATGAGGTGCAAGAGGGCATGCCAGTCGGTGTCGGCCTCGGCCGAGTCGGCGACCTCCATGAGCTCCTGGGCGGCGATCGCCTGGTAGCGCGGGAGGCGCTGCTGGAGGCGATCGCCTTCCACGACGGCCTCGAATCCCAACGAGCCCGCGAGCGCCTGCTGGCGGGCCAGCCATTCCTCGGGCAGGCGGGCGTAGGCGCCGTTGCCAAGGCGGACGAACTTGGAGCCGGCGCGCAGGGCCGCCAGCAGGCTCGCGCCGTCGAGGGGCACGTCGTCCATGGTCACGAGCGTCTCGAGGTCGAACCAGTCGGTGCCCGAGGCGATGCGGACGCTGACGCTGGTGCGGCGCCGGTCGACCTTGAGACGCGTGAGACGCTCCTCGCCGTAGACCTCCCAGCCCTCGTTCAGGAGCTCGGGCAGGGTGTCGATCAAGAAGGCGAGGGCGCTCTCACCCCAGCCGGACCACTCGCCGTCGGCTCGCGCATCCAGGCCGGTCTCGTTGAGGCGCTTGATGTAGGCCGACTCGGCCTGGGGATCGCGCTGCCAGAAGCCCCAGACGCCGTCCAGCTCCCCGCCGATGGCGCGGCGCGGGTCGCTGGGGCTGAGCGGGATGGCGGTGCCGTAGGTGAAGCTCAGGCGCACCACCAGGTTGTCGCCCTCCTCATGGAGCGTGAGGCGCGGCAGCGGTGCGATGCTCGGGTGGACGACCTGGGGCGCCGCTTGCGGAGCGGTCGCGACACTGCCCTCGGGCGCCGCCTCTGCGGCCGGGGCTTCATAGACCGGGTGCAGGGTGGCCTCCAGGAGCACCCATGCGGGATCGTCACCGAACAGGCGAGACGGAGCGGACGGGATCGAGGCCCCGTCCAGCTCCCAGAGGACGTCGTCCTCGGCCCAGGCGGAGATGCGGCGCTCGTGGATGGGCCGATCCGCCCGGATGGAGAGAGGCTGGCGGCCGCCTCCAAAGACGAAGGGGTAGCCCTGCAGGAGCTCGAGGATCTCCGCCACCTCGGACTCGAGCAGGGGAATGCCGCGCGCATGGGGCGACGAGATGTCCCGGCTGTGGGCCTGGAAGAACGGGACCAACCGATCCAGGATGGCCTGGTCCTCGGGGCGCGTCTTCAGCTTGGGTTTGCCCCAGAGGCCCACCGGGCGGGCCGTGCCGGGGCTCAGATCGTCCCGCAGGCGAGCCGTGTCCATGGAGAGCCAGAGGCAGATCGGGCGCCGATACAGGGATTCGAGCTTCTTGGGCGGAGGAGCCGGCCAGCAGCCGTAGAGGATGACCTCCTGACCGGGGTTGAAGCCGCCATCCTCACCCTGAGGCGGAGTCGGGGGAGCGACGGGGTTTTCGAGCATGACCACGCCCAGGGCCGCGGCATGCTTGCAGCGGCCGCCCAGCGGGCAGTTGCAGACCGACTGGAAGCCCTTGCCGTCCCATTCGAGGCGGGTCACGCGCAGATAGTCGGAGCCGTCGTCGACGGTACCCTGGGCCAGGAGCTTGCCACCGTCGAAGGCGACGGCGGGATCGACCACGCGGCCATGCTTGTAAAAGCTCGCACCTTGGCGCACGGCAGCGGGTCCGACCCACTGTTCCAGATCCGCGCGCGTGAAGAGCTTCGGCAAAACGTCCAACAAGGTGTCTCTCTCAAGAAATCCGGGAAGGCACGCCTGGTGCCACCCCCGCCATGGGGGAAACAATCATCATACCATCCTGGGAGAGCCGGCGAGACGGCGGCGTTTCCGCGAGTCAGATCCCGGATCAGTCGAGCGCCCAGTGGATGGGCGCCTCTCCCCGTTCGGCGAGGTAGCGGTTGATGGCCGAGAAGTGGCGGCATCCGAAGAAACCGTTGTGCGCCGACAACGGCGAAGGATGCGCGGCCGTCAGCACGTGATGGCGGCTCCGGTCGATGATCTTGCCCTTGTCCTTGGCCGAACGGCCCCACAGCACGAAGACGAGTCCCTCGCGTCGCTCGTTGAGGACGCGGACGATGGCGTCCGTGAACGCCTCCCATCCCTTGTTCTGGTGCGAGGCGGCCATGTGGGCGCGCACCGTCAGGGTCGCGTTCAGGAGCAGGACGCCTTGGCTGGCCCAGGCCTCGAGGTTGCCGTGAGCGGGCACCGGTACGCCGAGGTCCGCGTGGAGCTCCTTGAAGATGTTGGCGAGCGACGGGGGCGCCGGGACCCCGCGCGGCACCGAGAAGCTGAGGCCATGCGCCTGGCCGGGGCCATGGTAGGGATCCTGTCCCAGGATGACCACCTTGACCCGGTCGAAGGGCGTGCTATCGAGGGCGTTGAAGATGAGCGGTCCTGGAGGATAGAAGGTGTGTCCGGCCTGGCGCTCTTGCAAGAGGAAGGCCTTGAGGTCCCGGAAGTAGGGCTGCTGGAACTCGTCGGCGAGGGCCTCTTTCCAGCTCTCGTGCAGTTTGGGATCGATGGTCACGGTGCTCGACATGGGATGCCTCGAACGGGACGGCGGGGCCGCAGGGCGCTCAACGCCTCATGTTACCATCCGAACCCGCCGCGCATGGACGAAACCAGGAAAGGGCAAGGCCCTTTCCTGGCGGTCGCTTTGAAGGGTCGTTAGGCGAGTTCGGAGGTCATGAAGAGGACGCCGAACGGATCCTTCAAGAGGGCGAAGGCTCCCCTGCCAGGGACGTCGATCCGCTCCTCGATGACCTCGGCGCCGAGCTCCTTGGCCTTGGCGTTCGTGGCCGCCAGGTCGGCGACCCGCACGTAGGTGATCCAGTGTGCGGGCACTCCGGCGGGAGCCTGGGAGACGACGCCCACCTGCTCCGTACCGTCCTCGCGGGTGAAGAACGAGACGGGCCCGAAGGACTCGGTGCCCCAGCCGACGACCTGGGTGTAGAAGGCGATCGCCGCCTCCGGATCGCTCGTGTTCAGATGCTCCCAGTGGAACTCGCCGAAGCCCGGTTCACGCGCCTCGCCGCCGCCCTGGGTAGCCCGGAACAGGTTGAACATGGCCCCCTGCGGATCCCGGACGACGGCGAACCGGCCCACTCCGGGGATGTCCGTGGCGTCCGAACAGGCCCTTCCTCCGGCGGCGATCGCCCGCTCGAGGGCCTGGTCGACGTCATCCACGTACACGTAAACGCTCCAGTGCGGGGGGACCGGGTCGCCCTCCGGCAGGTGAGCCAGATCCATGAAGCCCGCGATCGTCTGGTCGCCCACCATGGCCATGGTGTAAGTGGACATGCCCTCGCCCATGGGCATCGTGCTCCAGTTCCAGCCGAACAGGCCGCCGTAGAAGCGCTTGGAAGCTTCGACATCCGGAGTGAAGAGTTCGCGCCAGACGAACTTGCCAGGGGCGTGGGTGACGGTCTCAGCCATGACATCCTCCGTAAGAAAGGGGGTGACACTCAAACGCCCTCTCGGGGCGTCAATCCGTCGATGATAGGGGGGCTGGCCGGCTGGGTCAACGGGGGGAGCGCTCCTCGGCGACGGCTCGCTTTCGAAACCCTTGCGCCGTGCGCCTCCCACCCAAGTGGTTGACAATCTAATCTGGTTAGATTAAAACTTGAACCAGTCAATCTAATGTGGTTAGATTAAGCGAGGAGCGATGCGATGAAAGAGGCTGCGGTGGGGATGCTGCTGGGGATGATGGCGATGGCGGGGCCGGCGGATGCGCAGGGGGGCGCGCCGGTATTCGAGCGTGCGCCCGTGGGCAAGAGCTGGATCGCCTACGAGGACACCAAGGGGAACGGCCCTGCCGTCCTCTGCATGCCGGGGATGGGCGACGTGCGCGGGGAATACCGCTATCTCGTGCCCCTGCTGCAGAAAGCCGGGTATCGGGTCCTGGTCGCGGACCTGCGCGGCCACGGGGACTCGAGCACCGATTTTGCCAGCTACACGCCGGCTGACAGCGGGGACGACGTGCTCGCCGTGCTCGATCATGCGGGCGTGAGCCGGGCGACGCTCATCGGGTGCTCCATGTCGGGCGGCTCGATCGCCTGGGCGGCCGCCAAGGCCCCGGAACGGGTGGAGGCCCTCGTGATGCTCGCGCCCTTTGCCCGGT
>DATNQJ010000254.1:0-2736 GCA_036704085.1 Stenomitos sp. | reverse complement strand
TCCAGCGCGATGGGCGAGTGGGTGGTCCAGCTCGACGCCACCAGCCAGCGGGCCAGGTCACGCAGGCGGGCAGCCGACGGCTGCGACTCGACCAGGTGCACGGGACCGTTGGTGGTGTCGACCCAGGTGTCGATCTTGAAGCCGACCGGGTTGACGCCCTTGTCGATCAGCTCGGCCATCTGGATGAGGCGGCCGGCCTGCGCGTAGGAGTCGATGTTGCCCATGCCCGCCAGCTTCTTGAAGGCTTCGGGATCGTTGAGCAGCACGCTCCGGATCGAGGTATTGGCATACTTGTTGTAGGTCGCCTGATCGAAGTCGGCGGGATTGGTGTAGGCGATGCCGTGGTGGTAGGACAGCGAGTGGGTACCGTCCGACATGGAGTAGGTATACTCGCCGCCGCCGTTGAAGGAGAAGGCCTTCTCGATGTAGGAGTCGAGAGCGGTGTTGCCGACGGAGTCCACCAGCGCGTCAGTATCCTTGGCGTTGATCAGCTTGCTCATCAGGGCCACGTCGGCATCCGACACCTTGGCAGGCGTCGCCACGCGGCCGGCCGAGATGTCGCTCTTGAGCTTCGCGAGCGCCGCATCGAAGTTGAAATCGTGGTAGGCCGTCCCGTCGTAGTTGGCGCTCGTCGCCAGGGGGATGCCGTACTTGCTGTAGATGGCACTCATCTCGGCGGGAGTCATGGCCCGGTTGAGGCCCGTCAGCTGCTCGAAGGCCTCCTGGATGGTCGCGTCATATCGACCGATCGGGCTTGCGATGTAGCTCTCGTTCCGCACGTACCGGTTACGCGTGAACTCGACCCAGAAGCCGGTCTGGCCGTTGCTGCTCCCAGGGGTGTAGACCTTGTTGGTCTCGACGACCAACTCCTCGGCGGAAACGGGCTTGAGCGTACCAGCGGTCGAGGCGATTACCAGCGAGAAGGCCAACAAGGCGATCCGTCTGTTTAGCATAACGACTCCTCTCCAAATTCGTGATCCGTGCTAACGGCAGTTATGGGAGTTATACGCCGGGATCGCTCGCTCCTTCGTTAAAAGAATGAAGGGCATGTTATTTTTTCGTTGTTCTCGGCGTATTTTTTCATTCATCCCGGCCGAAGACTCCGCTCGATCGCCTTGACGCAAGGCTTTGCCCCGAGCACCATGGAGGCTCGTTCGCACAAGGAGACGTCATGACGACCTGGACCCGCCCGGATGGGCGCCCCACCCCCGAAGCCACCTACATGCAGCTTGCGTTCATGTGGGCCCAGCATTCCACCTGCGTGCGCATGCAAGTGGGCAGCGTCATCACGACTGCCGACATGCGCTGCACCGTGGCGCACGGCTACAACGGCGGGGGCGTCGGCATGGGCGACAACGCGTGCGCGCATGAGGGCAAGATCCCCGGCGCATGCGAGCACCTGCATGCCGAGGAGAATGCGCTGCTCTTCTGCAACTACGAGGGTCCCAAGGTCCTGTTCGTGACCATCGAGCCGTGCCTGATGTGCGCCAAGCGCATCGTCAACAAGGGCAACATCCAGAAGGTCTACTACGGCAAGGCCTCCTACCGGGACAAGCGCGGCATCGAGTACCTGCAGCGGGCGGGTATCGACGCCATCCACTTCGAACCGCCCGCCGACGTGGTCCTTCCCTGAGCCGCCCCTCGTAAACGTCCGCTCGCCGCTTGATGACAGCAGTATGATCGCACTGGCCTCCTCTTTAGGGAGGGCCCCATAACCCTGCCCAGACGGGCGGGAGGATTGGGAGGTCCAGATGAAGTGCGCAGCGACGACTCTGCTGATCGGGGCGCTGGTCGGGACCATCGCCATGCCGGCGATCGCCCGGGAAGCCCCGAATGCCCCCGACGACATGGCCGGCCCCGGCATGCGGGGGATGGGCGGCGGCCACCGGCATATGAACTGGGTCTTGCGGGCCTACAACAACCGGGCCAACGGCAACGTCTACACCATGATGGGCATGGAGATGCTCCGCTCCAGCGCCAACGGCTGGTACGGAGGGTTCGGCTGGTACAAGGGCCTCAACCTCGGGATGACCCCCGGCGCCGACGCGGCGAGCCAAGGCGGCCTCCTCGTGGGGAAGGACTTCGGCGAGGGCCCGCTGACCCTGGGCGTCGGCCTCCTGGTCGGCCTGGGCTACAGCCTGGTCGCAAGCCCCACCCTGACCTTCTCGAACTTCGCCGCCTACTTCGTCGGCGAGCCGCGGATCAACCTGGGGTGGGTGATGGGCCCGCATGCCGAGCTGGAGCTCTCGGCCGGCTACCTCGGCACCACGAGCCCGTCCATGGCGGGCGGACCGACGGTCATGCTGACCCTGTCCATGATCCGCATGGGCATGATGAAGGGGATGGGAGCCGGTGGCGGCATGTGCCCCACCTGCGGCCGTTAGAACGCAAGGGCCCCGGCTCACGCGAGCCGGGGCCCTTCCCCACCGGCGCGTTAATGGGGCTTGGCGAAGGTGTCCATGATCCGGATGATGGCCGGCCCCAGGGTCACGATGAACATGGCCGGGAAGATGAAGAAGACCAGCGGGAAGAGCATCTTGATGGGGGCCTTGAGAGCCGCCTCCTGGGCTCTTTGACGGCGCTTGTTCCGCAGGTGGACGCTCTGGGTGCGCAGGACCTGCGCCACGCCCACCCCTAGCTGATCGGCCTGGATCAGGGCCGCGGTGACGCCTTCCAGGTCGGGCACGCCGCAGCGGCGCGAGAGATCCGTGAGGGCCTCCGGCCGCGTGCGCCCCA
>DATNQJ010000253.1:0-4959 GCA_036704085.1 Stenomitos sp. | reverse complement strand
TTCCTGCGTTTCAAGAGAAATTCCTGGTCGCCACCGATGAGACCGACCACGCCGACCAGCTCCCAGCCCTCCTGTCCAAGCTTATCCAGGGCGGACTGGGTGCTCGTGGCCTCCTCGCTGAACGCGACCGAGGCCGTCGATTGTTTGCTCGGATTGCCGAAATAGACCTTCCCGTTGCTCACCACCAGGTATTCCCACTCGTCAGCGGCCGCCGGGGCCGGACCGGTCGAGGACACGTTCGTCGAGGGAGCGAACGTTGGAAGGGAGGTGCAGCCACTCGCCAAAAGGGATGCCGATAACACGGCCAACAGGGTAACAGTCCGTTTCAAGGTGAACTCTCCTTTCGTCATGCTTACTGGTCCATTCCGCGGCGCCGCTGATACGACTGGAAGGTCGCCTTCTTGCGGAGCCGGTCGACGTCGCCCGCGTCGAGATCCTGCTCCAGGTCCGTCAGCATGCTCATTTCCTCGTGCACCTCGAAGGACATGGGCAAGCAGGCCATGACGTCCCTTGCCGCGTTGAGGGTGCTGCGAGCCGCCGCGAAGTTTCCGTGATCCAGGTGGCGGACGGCCTCCTTGCGCGCTCGAGCCGCCATCAGGAGGGCCGTGGCCCGCTCGACCTCCTCGTTCCGCGGGAACTCATCCAGCTGCCCGAACGGCACGGAGCCAAGCTCGAGCTTGGTGATCTCGGAGTGGCGCTCGGTAGCCTGCGGCTCATCGTAGGCGAGGCGGATGCTGCAGAGCTCGGTCACGTCCGTCACCGGGGGAACCTTGAGCCGGACCACGAGCGAGACCTTGCCACCATGGATCAGGTTGGGAAGCTTGAAGTTGCCCGTGCTCGTGCGATCGAAGTCGTTCAGGACGTCGGCCACGAGGACGCCGTTAAGCCCCCGGATGCCGAGGCTCACGCGCTGACCGACCAGGGCGGAGAGGCCCTGGAGCTCGACCCTGAAGATCGAAGGCAACTCGTCGGGCGACTGGATGTAGTAGTAGTTGCCGTCGCCGCTGCGGGCCATGGCCTCGAGCAGGTCCTCGTTGTAGTCGTCACCCACGCCCATGGTGCTGGTCGAGATGCCTTTCTCCATCAACCGGTGCACCTTGCTCGCGATCGTGTCCGGGTTCGTCTCGCCCACGTTAGCCTGGCCGTCGGAGAGCAGAATCACCCGATTCAATCGGTTGCTGTCGTGGAACTGCTTGACCTGCTCGCTACCCTGGCGCCAGCCTTCATAGAGATCAGTCGAGCCGCCCGTGCGGATGGCGGCGATCACCTTCTGGATGCCCGTGGGGTTGTCGGCCAGCATGCTCGGCAGGACGACCTCCACGTCGTCGTCGAAGATGGTGACGCTCACCCGATCCGTCCGGGTCAGCTGGCCAACGAGATAGGCGGCCGCATCCTTGGCGAACCGGAGCTTGTCGCCCGACATGGATCCCGAACGGTCCATGACCAGGCCCAGGTTCAAGGGGGGACGCGGGGTTTCCGTCTCGGCCTCGGGGACCTCGATCTTGATCAACAGATCGAGCGTCGTCTCTTGATCCGAGGCGACCACCGAGCGCAAGGGAATGAGGGTCATTGTCGGCTGAGCCATGGGGTACCTCCTGGGTGAGTGATGAACGAGCGAGGGTTAGTTTTGATCATTGGGGGTACGAATGGGTCAGGCTGGCTAACTCATAAAGTGATCACGGAGGCCGGATGGACCTTTTCGAACGCCGCTGGAACCTTCTCAAGCTGCTCTTGACCGGGCCGATGTACCGCAGTGAAGTGGTCGAGCGACTGCAGGAAATGCTCTCGCTGGAAGATGACGGCTCGGGGCTCTCGGATGCCTCCGTGTCCTCCGATATCAAGGCCCTGCGAGCCATGGGCATTGGTTTTCGTCCCTTGGGGCCGCAGGACAAGCTGACGAAGCAAGCCTATTGCCTCGACCTGGCGCACCTGGAGCTTTTCGCGGATCTCGAGGACGCCTCGGCCTTGCAAGCGGCCTTGAGCTTGTTCGAGGATTTGAAGCTCCCGGAGGCCCAGCGGCTGCGCTCCATGTTCGAACGCATTCCTGATTCGGTGCGAAAGGGCTTGTCCGAGGCTTACACGGACCGTCTCCTGAGGACCGGAAACACGGCCTACGATCCGGATGTCCTTGCGGGCCTTCAGGAGGGGATCCGCAAGGGCCGCATGATGCGGATTACCTACCAGCCCCTCAACCGCGACCCCAAGCAGTACCTGATCGACCGGGCCTACCTCACCTGGCAGGATGGCTTCCTCTATCTGCACGCCCACTGCCCGGAGGCCGAAGGGGCGACCAAATGGCACCAGAATCGGGAGTTTCGGGTCGATCGCTTCGTCTCGGCGGCCAAGACACCGGCCGTCGACGTCCTCCAGGCACCAGCGTCGGAGCCGGAGGTTCCGGCCTTCGAGTTCCAACTCTGGCTGGCCCCCACCATGGCGGCCGGCTTTCAGAAGGTCCCCAACCGCCTGCGGGTCCTGGAACAGGCCCCGGACGGTTCTCGACTGGTCGCCATCAAGGAATGCATTCCGTTGCGGGCTGTGCGTCGGGTCCTGTCCTATGGAAGCCAGGCCAGGGTGATCGAGCCGGACTTCATCGTTAGCGATGTCCGAGCCACCATCGCGCGCATGGCCCGAGAACTGGAATCACCCGTGGGTCAGACAGTCTAACCCATCGTTCCCAAACGCTCGTTACACTGGCGGGTGTTGGCTGGATTGAATGACGGCTGGCGGAGCGTTATGCATGTGGATTGGAGCGACAGAGATGGAAGGTAAGCGAGGGATGGTGTCATGACTCGAAGGATAATCCAGGTCGCTGCTTTTCGTCCCCATCGGGTTCCGAAACTCGCCTCGCATCGGATCATCACGCCAAACCCACGGGCTGCCGCCGCGCTTGAGGCGCCGCCCGTCAGTCTCGTTCGATTGGGCCACGAAGTTCTCCGCTCCAAAGGCTGGTCCGATGCACATGCTCTGTTGGCCCATCGGTACCTGATAGAGGCGGCGAAAGAAACGCTGCAGTCCACGGACCCGGAAGGCATGGCTGCTGCCATGGCGCCCACCTTGCGGGCGCTCCTCCGTTCGGGGGCTGACCTGCCGAAGCTTGCAGACAGCGCTTCGGCACGGGCCAGGCGCATCGCGCGCCTGGCGATCGCCTATCGGCAGCGGCTCGCCGCTCAGCATCTGGTGGATTCGGGAGAGCTGCTGTGGAAGGCCATCGAGCTTTCCTCCACGCCTCAACTGCTGACGATCTACGGCTATCCCCGCCTTGGCCCGGACGAGCAAGCCTTCATCGAGGCGATCGCGGCCGACGGCAGCCTCCTGTTGTTGCCTTGCGGTGCGGAGCCCCACTTCTCGGAGCCTTGTGAGGCCGCCGGGTGGTTCCAGGAGCGGGGCTGGTCTCTCGAGCTTGAGCCGGAAGCCGAAGGCAAGGGGCTTCCGACGCCATGCTTCGGGAGGGTGGCCGCTCCCTATATGGCAGCTCATCGCTTTCCCGATCAGGAAGCCGAGGTCCGCGGGGTGCTCGCCAACGTGAAGGCCCTTGTGGCAGATGGGGCCGATCCCCACTCCATTGCAGTGGTGGCGCGTGAAGATGAGGCGTATGGCCCCTTGATGCTGGCGATCGCCTGGGAGTTCGACCTGCCGGTCAGGGCCCTGTATCGCGTGCCCATCCGCAACACGAACCTGGGGGCATGGCTGCGCCTGCTGTTCCGCGCCATCCACGAAGGCGGCGCCTACGAGGCGATGTTCGGGGTGGTGGGGCACGCGCTAGGCCCCGGCCTAACCTCCGAGCAATGGATCGAGGCCCGGCGGACTCATCCTGCCGGGTTTTCGGCCTGGCAAGCGCTGGGAGTTGAAACCCAGCCTCTCCACTGGCCTGAGGCCGACACGCGCGCGGCCTGGGTAGAGCGAGTTCGTGCCGTCTTCTCAGCCTTCCGGACGGAGAGGCGGGCCCTCCGGTGGTCCCGGGAACTCCTGGCCTTCAACCAGCTGGAAGAAGCCTTCGATAGTCTCGCCACACCTGCTCACGAGAGCCTGACGTGCGAGCAGTTCACGCAAGAGCTGGATGAGGCACTCGGGCTCCTTTCAGTCCCCGCACAGCCGGGCCGTGGCGGTATCGAGTTGCACACGCCCCTGTCCCTGTACGGCTCGAGCTACGATCACGTCTTCGTGCTCGGGATGGGCGAGGACCAATTGCCGGCTCGGGTTGCGGACGACCCGATCCTGGACTTCCATGAGCGCAAGCGATTGGCCCGCGAAGGGGTCGCCCTGGAAGATGCCGTCAGTGCGGCACGCCGTGAGGCCCTGTCGTTCTGGGCCTTGCTCCAGGTGGCAACCAGCACCCTGACCTTCTCCTTCTCCGACCTGGTGGAAGGAAAGGAGGCGATTCCGAGTCCTTACCTCTCGCCACTCGGGCTCAAGCTCACGCCACCGCCACCCCGTCCTGCTGCCAGTCGGGAAGAGGCACGTCCGATCTGGATCAACTGGGAGGACCCGCCGGAGGACAGCTGCCTTCCTCAGGCGCGCCAGGCCCTGCAAATCGAGCGCCGGCGCGAGGACACCAGTGCGCCCGATGAGTATGACGGCGTCATCGGGTTGTCCCTCGATCCTGAAAGCCGGACGTTCAGCGCCTCCCAGCTGACAGCCCTGGGGCAATGCGCGTACAAGTGGTTCGCGGGTAATGTCCTCGGTCTCGCCCCTCCCGAAGAGGCGGAAGAGGACCTCTCGCCGAGCCTCAGAGGCAAGCTCTATCACAAGGCACTGGAGCTTGCCATGCAGGCGGCCATGGACGCCCCCGACATCCGTGCCAAGGTCCTTGAGACGCTTGAATCCGCTTTCCTTCAGGCGGAGATAGACGAACAGATCCCTCTGTTGCCGGCCTGGTCAGCGAGACGCCAAGAGCATCTCGAGCTACTGAGGCGGGCCGTCATGGCTCCCGATTTCCTCCTGCCGAGTGCCGCGCCTATT
>DATNQJ010000252.1:0-3500 GCA_036704085.1 Stenomitos sp. | reverse complement strand
CCGCCAACTTCTACGGCGCCATCTATGCGTTCGGGTTCGGGCTCGGCAGCACGATGCTGATCAGTCGCTTGACGGCGCCCCGCCCCGACTCCGAGCTGGTGGGCCTCGTCTACAGCCTGACGCCCAGGCCGGACTCCACAGGGACGGTCTGGTATCGTCGACCGGCCGTGCTCGGGGGCGTCGTGCTGGCCTTCACCGTCGCCTTGAACGTGCTGTTCCGCTAGGAGGATCGATGCTCGATATTCGCATGCCGATTGGTCTGATGTTCCTCGTCCTCGGGGGGATGCTCGCCGTCTACGGCCTCACGACGGACCCGTCCGTGTATCGCATCTGCCTGGGCTACAACCTCAACCTCTTGTGGGGCGGAGTCATGGCGGTTTTCGGCCTGGGGATGCTGGGCTGGATGCGACGGAGCCTCTCAGCCGCTCGAGCCGATGCGCACCGCGCTCCGGCGCCCCGGGGCGTGCCGGCCCAGCCCTTCGGAAAGTGATGACGAATCGTCATCCATGATTGACACGCCGTAATTTTAGAACTATTCTAAACCCATACCGAATCGGGAGGCGAATGACCGCTTCGTGTCCCATCAATTTAGAATTATTCTAGTTTCGGAACCGATAAAACCGGCTCCCCTCGGCCGCGCCGCCCTCCGTCGCGGAGGTCGCGCTCGTGTTCACCCCCCTGCGATGCATAAGGAGCACCCCCCATGAGCAAGAGCTTGATCAACTCGGAGATCCTCCCCTTCAAGGCGACCGCCTTCCATAACGGCAAGTTCGTCGAGGTCACCCAGGACACCCTCAAGGGCAAGTGGTCCGTGGTGTTCTTCTATCCGGCCGATTTCACCTTCGTCTGCCCGACCGAACTCGGGGACCTGGCCGACCACTACGCGGAGTTCCAGCAGCTGGGCATCGAGATCTACTCCGTCTCCACCGACACCCACTTCACGCATAAGGCCTGGCACGACGGCTCGGAGACCATCCGCAAGATCCAGTTCCCCATGATCGGCGATCCGACCGGCACCCTCACGCGCAACTTCGGCGTGATGATCGAGGAGGATGGCCTGGCCGAGCGCGGCACCTTCGTGATCGATCCGGCGGGCAAGATCCAGCTCATCGAGATCAACGCCGGCGGCGTCGGCCGCAACGCCACCGAGCTGCTGCGCAAGATCAAGGCCGCCCAGTACGTCGCCGCTCACCCCGGTGAGGTCTGCCCCGCCAAGTGGGAGGCCGGCCAGGCCACCCTGGCGCCTTCCCTCGACCTGGTCGGCAAGATCTAACGACCGCACGCCGCCTCTCCCGGACCCAGCTCCGGGAGAGGCCCCCTATCCTGCCCCGGCTGCGCCACCCAACAGGAGATCGATATGCTCGACGACACGATCAAGGGCCAACTGGCCGCCTACCTGGACAACCTGCAACACCCCATCGAACTGGTCGTCTCGCTCGACGGGACCGATGCGTCGCGCCAGATGAGCGCCCTGCTCGCCGACATCGCCGCCTTGTCGCCCAAGGTGACCGTGCGCGAGGACGGCACCGGTCCGCGCCGCCCGTCCTTCACGGTGGGTCTTCCCGGTGAGCCGGGGCGCGTCCGGTTCGCAGGGCTCCCCATGGGCCACGAGTTCTCCTCGCTGGTCCTGGCGCTCCTGCAAACCGGAGGCCATCCGCCCCGGGTGGAGGCGGACCTCATCGAGCAGATCAAGGCCTTGCCAGGCCCCTATCGCTTCGAGACCTTCATCTCGCTCACGTGCCTGAACTGTCCGGACGTCATCCAGGCGCTCAACCTCATGGCCGTGCTCAATCCTCACGTGGAGAGCGTCATGATCGACGGCGCCCTGCACCAGGAAGAAGTGGCGGCGCGGCAGATCATGGGCGTTCCGGCCGTGTTCCTGAACGGGGAGCTCTTCGGCCAGGGGCGCATGAGCCTCGAGGAGATCCTCGCCAAGCTCGACACCGGCACCGTCGCGCGGGAGGTCGAAAAACTCGATGCCAAGGAGCCCTTCGACGTGCTCGTGGTCGGCGGCGGTCCCGCCGGTGCCGCGGTCGCGATCTACGCCGCCCGCAAGGGCATCCGCACCGGCGTGGTGGCCGAGCGGTTCGGTGGCCAGGTCCTGGACACCCTGGCCATCGAGAACTTCATCTCGGTGAAGCACACCGAGGGACCTCAGCTGGCGCGGGCCCTGGAACAGCACGTGCTCGAGTACGGCGTCGACGTCATGCACCTCCAGCGGGCCGAGGCCCTCGTGCCCGGCGACGGCATGCACGAGCTGCACCTCGCGAGCGGCGCGGTCTTGCGGGCGCGGACGGTGGTGCTCGCCACCGGCGCCCGCTGGCGGGAGATGAACGTGCCCGGCGAGGCGGTGTACCGGAACAAGGGTGTGACCTTCTGCCCGCACTGCGACGGTCCCCTGTTCCAGGGCAAGCGAGTGGCCGTGATCGGCGGCGGCAACTCCGGCGTCGAGGCGGCCATCGACCTGGCAGGCATCGTCGCGCACGTCACGCTGATCGAGTTCGACAGCGCCCTGCGCGCCGATGCGGTGCTGCAGCGAAAGCTGCACAGCCTGCCCAACGTCACGGTCCGCGTGAACGCACAGACCACCGAGGTGCTGGGCGACGGCCAGAAGGTGACGGGCCTCATCTACCGCGATCGCCTCAGCGGAGAACTCCATCCGCTCGAGCTGGAAGGCCTCTTCGTCCAGATCGGCCTCTTGCCGAACACCCAGTGGCTCAAGGGAACGCTCGAGCTTTCGAACCGCGGCGAGATCCAGATCGATGCCCGCGGCCAGACCTCGGTGCCCGGGGTCTTCGCGGCCGGAGACTGCACCACCGTCCCCTACAAGCAGATCGTGATCGCCATGGGCGAGGGCTCGAAAGCAAGCCTCTCGGCCTTCGATCACCTGATCCGCTCGACGGCGCCGGTTTCGGTCTAAGTGGCTGACCGACGCCATGGGCGGTTGGCCATGGTGACCACCGAGCCCCGCCCTCGCAGGGCTTGCTGGATCGCCCGGCTTCCTCTATGGTGACGACCGAGGCTTGTCTCCAAGACGCTTCGTCGTCACCAATCCGGAGGAAGGAAGAGCATGAGCAGCGCATTCGAACCGATGCATCCGGCGGATCAGGCGACCTTCCAAACGGCCTACCTGGCCTATCTACGCGCCCGCGACGGCGTGCCCGACCTGAAGCGGCGCCGCTTCGACGTCCGGGAGCGGTTCTTTGCGGAACTCGATGCGGCCCCCCTGTGCTGGGAAGGCCTCCCGCCGGTCGATCAAGCCGTGTTCGATCGCAACCACGCCCGCAGCAAGCCGGAGGGGGAGCTCGACGAGGCGACGCTGTGGGCGCTCGCCACGGCAAAGACCAACCGCGCGGAACGCTACGGCGTCGAGTACTCGCTCGCCAGCAAGCCTTCCCCGGAGGACGCGGCCAGCGATCCGCACGCCTACATCCAGGTCGAAGAGTTCTACCACACCCGCATTCTCCGGGACGCCCTCGCCGCCATCGGCCTCCGGATGG
>DATNQJ010000251.1:0-4429 GCA_036704085.1 Stenomitos sp. | reverse complement strand
CCGGTCCAGGCTGCGGAACGGGCACGACCTCGCGCTGGAAGGCAGTCTGAGGGCTGCCGTAGCGCTCACGGCGGATGGGGTAGGCGTACATGAGCTTGGGCACGACGCCCAGTTCAGGAAGCTGCCCGATCGGATACAGGTCCGACGCCGAAGTTGCCGTATGGTTCAACTCGTGCTCCTCCGTACCAAGGGTTTCCCTTCCCACGCATGCCGGGCGGAAAGCCTTCAACGGCGACCCCCATCGCCTCCGGCGTCCGCTTGATCGCTTGCCGCTCTGCTCCTTTCACCCTTTTGAAGTTCCAAGCAAGGGTTAAAGCTACCAGCTTGTTACGAATCATCATTACAAGTTGTGAAGTGCTCGTCAAGCTAGCCCTCGCAAGGTAAACTGTGGCCTTCCCCGTCCAATTTGCTCAAGAGGTATGACCATGCAAGAACTCAGGACCATCGAGACATTCAAGCTCGGAGACGCCGCGGAGTTCGGCAAGACCATCTCCGAGTCGGACATCTACGGCTTCGCGGGCCTGACGGGCGACTTCAACCCGGCCCATGTCAACGAGCAGTACGCGAGCCAGACCCCCTTCAAGACCCGCATCGCCCATGGCATGCTCGGCGCGGGCCTGATCTCGGCCGTGCTCGGCATGCGCCTGCCGGGCCCGGGGACCATCTACCTGTCCCAGGAGCTGAAGTTCCTGAAGCCCGTCCGGATCGGCGACACCATCACCGCCCGCGTGGAGGTGGCCGAGGTGCTGAGCGAGAAGAACCGGCTCAAGCTCCGGACCACCTGCGTCAACCAGGACGGGGACGTGGTCATCGACGGCTACGCGCTCGTCATGCCGCCCAAGGCCTAATTGCGCTTACTGGCACCAAGCGGCCTCATCCCAAGCCAGGGATGAGGCCGTTTCCTTGATAGCCCAACACCTGAAACCCACAACAATCCGTTCGTGTTGAGCCTGTCGAAGTACGAACGGTTCCTTCAGTGCATGGCCACAACTGGCGTGGAGTCTATGCCAACGGATCGGCCGCCGAATGCATGGCAAGCCCCTGCCGCTCTGCCAAGATTTCGACCAGGTGCGCCATGATCCGATCCAGGTCGAAGTCCTTCGGCGTGAAGACCGCGGCCACCCCCAGCGCCTGCAGCCGCCGGGCATCCGGCTCGGGGATGATGCCGCCTGCCACGACCGGAACGTCCTGGATCCCGGCCGCCCGCATCTTCTCCATCACCTTGGGCACCATGAGCATATGGGCGCCCGACAGGATGCTCAAGCCGACGAGGTGGACGTCCTCCTGCAGGGCCGCCTCGACGATCTGCTCGGGTGTCAGGCGGATGCCGAGGTAAACGACCTCGAACCCGATGTCCCGGGCCTTGAGGGCGATCTGCTCGGCCCCGTTGCTGTGGCCATCGAGCCCCGGCTTGCCGACCAGCATGCGCAGGGGGCTTCCGAGCTTTTGGCTGATCTCGCGGACCCGCTCGCGGACGCCCTCGAGCCCCGGAGATCCGCTGTCCGCATGAGCGCTCGCGACGCCGGTGGGGGCATGGTACTCGCCGAAGACCTCGCGCAGCACGCCTGCCCACTCACCGGTGGTGACGCCCGCATGGGCGCATGCGATGGACACGGGCATGAGGTTGGAGCCGTTCTGAGCCGCCTCCCGCAGGGCCCAGAGGGCCTGCTCAACCTGATCGGGATCCCGACTCTCGCGGAAGGCCCTCAGGCGCTCGATCTGCTCGCGGGCGGCCGCCTCGGAGACCGTGAGGATGCTGACATCTCCGTGGTTGACCAAGGGCGACGCGTCGCCGTACTGGAAGGCATTGACGCCCACGACCGTCTGCTCGCCACGCTCGATGCGGCGCAAGCGCCGGGCGTTGGACTCGACGAGCGATCGCTTCATCCAGCTCAAGGCCGGGACCGCCCCGCCCTGGGCCTCGATCTCGTCGAGGATGGCCTGGGCCTCTGCCATCATGCGCTGGACCTCTTGCTCGATCACGGGCGACCCGTCGAAGAGGTCCTCGTACTCCAGCAGATCGGTCTCGTGAGCCAGGATCTGTTGGATGCGCAGGGACCACTGCTGGTCCCACGGTCTCGGCAACCCGAGCGCCTCGTTCCAGGCCGGTAACTGGATGGCCCGGGCCCGGGCCTCCTTCGAGAGCGTGACTGCCAGGGCCTCGAGAACGATACGGATGACGTTGTTCTCCGGTTGCTGCTCGGTCAGGCCCAGCGAGTTGACCTGGACGCCGTAGCGGAAGCGCCGCATGGCGGGATCCGTGATCCCGTACCGTTCCTGGGTGAGCCGGTCCCACATGCGTCCGAACGCCCGCAGCTTGCACATCTCCTCGACGAAGCGGATGCCCGCGTTGACGAAGAAGGAAATGCGCCCGACCACCGCGGGCCAATCGGCCTCGGACACCTGGCCGGACGCCCGGAGGTCGTCCAGGATGGCCTTGGCGTTGGCCATGGCGAAGGCGAGCTCCTGCACGGGGGTGGCCCCGGCCTCTTGCAGGTGGTAGGAGCAGATGTTGATGGGGTTCCACTTGGGGACGCGCGTCACGGTGTAGGCGATCATGTCCGTGGTTAGCCGCAAGGAGGGCTCGGGCGGGAAGATGTGGGTCCCCCGGGACAGGAACTCCTTGAGCAGATCGTTCTGCGTGGTGCCCTGCAGCACCTTGGGGCTGATGCCGCGCCGCTCGGCCGCCGCGATGTAGAGGGCCAGGAGCCACGGAGCCGTGGCGTTGATGGTCATGCTGGTGTTCATGCGCTCGAGGGGGATCCCGGCGAAGAGGGTCTCCATGTCCTCGAGGTGGCTGATGGGCACCCCAACCTTGCCGACTTCGCCCTGGGCCATGGGGTGGTCGGCGTCGTAGCCGGTCTGGGTGGGCAGGTCGAAGGCCACGCTGAGGCCCGTCTGTCCCTTTTCCAGGTTGCGTCGGTAGAGCGCGTTGGAGGCCTTCGCCGAGCTGTGGCCCGAGTAGGTTCGCATCAGCCAGGGCTTGTCCTTGGATCGCATGGAATCCCTCCCATCTCGCTGCTCGTCAAACCGATAAGGGCCGCCAGCCCCCCTCGCCGAGCGGCAAGGGGGGCTTTGGGGGTTAGCGGGGACGCTTCTTGAGGAGGACCTGGCGCTCGATCTCGAAGATCTTGGCGGGGATCTTCTCCTTGCCGAGCCGCTTCTTGTCGACCTCCTTCTTGAAGAGGTCCGCCGCGTAGGTGTCGATGGCCTCGCGGGCGCTCATCCCCTTGACGCCGATCAGCTGGAAGCTGACGACGCCCGCATGCTCGACGCCGGGTAGCTCCTGGGTCGCCAGCACGCGCGAGATGGCGTAGATGGTGTCACCCGAGACCGAGGGCTGGGTGTGATACCCCTCGGTGTAGCCGAGGTCGAGCAGCGCGTTCTCGGTCGTGTCCCGACTCGCGAGGCCTGCGAGCCATGCGAAGACCAGCCCGCCGTAGACGATGGGCTCCCCGCTCATGGCTCCCTGGCGCCGAGTGCTGTAGAGGCGGTCGTAGTGCAGGGGATGCGTGTTGCCGAGCCGGTAGGTCCAGGGCAGGTGCTCGTCCGTGATGGTCCGGCCATTGGCATGGGCGATGACCATGCCGGGCTTGAAGTCCTCGAAGTAGGTGCCACGGCCCGTGAGATCCGTGGGGTAGGTCATGGGCACCGGCGGCAGATCCATGGAGAGCTCCTCGAGCTCCGGATAGGGCCAGGGCTGGGCGGGAGCCTTCTCGACCGGCTCGCCCCTGGGGCCCACCATGATCTTGCGGTCGTAGTGGACGACGATCTCTTGGCGCTGGTTGAGCCCCAGCGTACGCAGGTGCACGATGCCCGGCTTGCCGTCCTTTTTGTCCTGAACGTCGAGGATGCGGGTGACCGCCTGGAGGGTGTCCCCCGGGTACACCGGCCGCGGGAAACGGACGTCGTAGTAGCCGAGGTTGGCGATCGCCTGCTCGGAGTCGTTCTGCACGCCGAGCGAGAGCGCCAGGTTGAGGACCATCAACGGCGAGACGAGCATGCCCTCGAAGCCGTGGGCCCTGGCGTACGGGTCGTTGAGATAGAGAGGGTTCGCGTCCATGTAGGTGGTCGCGAACTCCTGGGCAAAGGCCGCAGGGAGCGTCATGCCGCGCGGGTGGTAGTAGATCTGGCCCGGGGCGTAGGCTTCGAGGCTATGCCCGTAAAGCGGCGTCTTGAGCTGGCGGAACTGGACGGCGGCACCCGGAGCCAGCTCGGGGAGCGGTCCCAGGGGTATGGCGGCTTGTTTGGTTTTCACGAAAGCTCTCCTCTTCGTCACCTGCGCGGGGGGAGGAGAGCGGGTCGCGATCCGGCCGAGCGTCGTTGCCGAGGCAACGGGGGGACCTCCATTTTAGGGGCCGCTCCTGGGAGGTGCAACTCGCGACGGGGGACGCCAAAGGACCGCGCCGTGGGGGTTTTGGCCCGGAAA
>DATNQJ010000250.1:0-2799 GCA_036704085.1 Stenomitos sp. | reverse complement strand
GACGCCGAGGTGATCCAGGCCATCGAGGACCTCGTCCCGCTCGCCCCCCTGCACAACCCGGCCAACCTGGCGGGCATCCTCGCCGCCCAGGCCCAGATGCCCGGGGTGCCGCAGATCGCGGTCTTCGACACGGCCTTCCACCAGACCATGCCGGCCGAGGCCTACACCTACGCCGTGCCCCATGAGTGGGTCGAAGGACTCGACGTTCGCTCCTACGGCTTCCACGGCACCTCCCACCTCTACGTGTCGCGCCGCGCGGCGACCCTGCTCGATCGCCCGCTCTCGGAGCTGCGGCTCATCACCTGCCATGTGGGCAACGGCGTGTCCGTGAGTGCGGTCCAGCATGGACGCTCGGTCGCCAACTCCATGGGCCTGACCCCCCTGGAGGGCGCCATCATGGGCACCCGGGCCGGCGACCTCGACCCCGGCCTCATTCCCTACGTCAAGGCCCAGACCGGGCTCACCTACGAGGAGATCTTCTCGGCCCTCAACAAGCAGAGCGGCATGGTCGCCCTGTCGGGCCTGAGCGATCTGCGCGACGTGGAGGAGGCCCACCTCCGGGGCGACGAGCGCTGCACCGCGGCCCTCCAGGCCTACGCCTACCGGCTCAAGAAGTACGTGGGAGCCTACGCGGCCGTCCTCGGCGGCGTGGACGCCATCGTCTTCACGGCGGGGGTCGGCGAGAACTCGCCCATCATCCGCGAGCTGGTCCTCACCGGCATGGAGTACCTCGGGGTCCACCTCGATGCGCCCGCGAACCAGGCGACCTGGCGCGGCCTCGAGGGCCCCATCTCGACCTCCGACTCGCCGGTCAAGGTCCTGGTCGTTCCCACCAACGAGGAGCGCATCATCATCGAGGACTCGGTCGCCCTGCTCGACGGCCGTTCTCCCGCCGAACCCTCCTTCCGCTATTCCTTCGAATTCGCCGGCCTGGCGGCCGCGCAGTAACCGACCCATCTAGGAGATTGCCCCATGCAAACCCAGCTCATCCCCGTCGGAGTATCCAACCGTCACGTGCACGTCTCGCAGGCGGATCTCGAGGCCCTCTTCGGCCCGGGCTACCAGCTGAAGGAAATGCGGCCCCTCTCTCAGCCCGGCCAGTACGCCGCGGTGGAGGTCGTGACGCTGGTCGGACCCAAGGGCCACCTGGAGAAGGTCCGGATCCTCGGTCCGGTGCGCCGGGAGACCCAGGTCGAGATCGCGCAGACCGACGCCTACAAGCTGGGCGTGAGCGCCCCGGTCCGGGACTCGGGCGACCTCGACGGGACGCCGGGCCTGACGATCGTCGGGCCGCACGGTGAGGTGACGATCGACAAGGGGGTCATCCTGGCCTGCCGTCACATCCACATGACCCCGGAAGATGCCCTCTCCTTCGGCGTCAAGGACCAGGATCGGGTGAACATCCGGGTGGGGGGCGATCGCCCCATCACCTTCGAGGGCGTGCTCATCCGCGTGAGCCCCTCCTATGCCCTGGAGCTGCACCTGGACACGGACGAGGCCAACAGCGCCCTGCTGCGCACCGGGGAGTACGTCGCGCTCAGCTTCCCCGGCATCGCCCCCCACGTCGCGCTGCCGCGCTTCGACAAGGTGCTCTTGGTCTAAGCGGCGAACGCCCAGGACGCAAAGCCCCCTCCAGGCCATGCCTGGAGGGGGCTTGCTCTCTTACACTTTTCGCTGGTACAAGGCGCATGCCTGTTACGCAGCGCTAGCGCTTTTTGCTCCCCTTGAGGCGCGGCTTCTGCGGCCGGCGGGCCCTGGCGACCAGGAGCTTGGCCAGCAAGGGAAGGTCCGCGGCGCTCGTGACGGGAAGGTGGATCCAGGCGGGATCCTCCCCCTTGGCGAGGGCCTGGCTCTTCAGCGTGTCGAGCTGGGCCTGTTCGTCGGCAGAGCCCGCGGTCACCGCCGCCCACTCGTCGGTCTTGACGTTCAGGCTGACCTCGAACCCGCCGTCCGTCAGGGTCATGGCCGCGAAGAAGCGATCGCCCGCCAGGTAAGAGCGATAGTTCCACGCATGGGTGGCCTCCGAGTAGGCCCACTTCCAGGTCGCGCCGATCTCGACGACGGTCTCGCGGATCTCGTTCCAGAGGGCGAGCCGCTCGCCCAGGCGCTGGGCCAGGAGATCCCGATTGGGCGGATTGCCCCGCGGGGCGGTGGTGGGTTGCTCGCTCATGATGGGTCTGCTTTCGGAATCGCCCCGGAACAGCGGGGCATGGATCGGGAACCAAACGGGAGGGACGGGGGTCTAGGTTAGAGTGCGCAGACCCCGGGGCGTCCTGCGAGCGCGAGTGCTCGCTTTACTTAGGATCCTCGATTCATGCGGGTTTGTCCACCAGAAACTCATTCGGGTCCCGGAAGGGGCCCTTTTCGTCGGAGGAATGATGAATCCTAGCAACGCTCCTGCCTCTTCGTTGCTGCGCTGGTTCAAGACCATCGCGATCGCGGAAGGTATCAGTTTCCTGCTCCTCTTGGGCGTGGCCATGCCGCTCAAGTACATGGCGGGCCTCCCCATCGCCGTCCAGGTGATGGGCTCGCTGCATGGCGCCCTGTTCATCGCGTACGTCGTGGCGGCCGGCATGGTCTTCACGCGTGAGAAATGGCCCCTCGAGCGCCTCTCGGGGGTCTTCCTCGCCAGCGTCCTGCCCGGCGGCACCTTCGTGCTGGAACGGAAGTGGCTGCGTTAGACCTCCCCTGACGCCGCCGAGAGAATGCCCCCGACGAGCCGTCGGGGGCATTCTGCTGGTTAGTGGGCCGTGCTGGTGGCCGGCACGACGGCGGGGGGATCCTCGTCGTCGGGCTTGC
>DATNQJ010000249.1:0-13010 GCA_036704085.1 Stenomitos sp. | reverse complement strand
GGTGATGGACCAGCTGGGCCTGACCTCGTTCGAGAACCAGCTCGCCGGCCAGCTCTCCGGCGGCTGGCGCCAGCGCCTCTCCATCGCCTCGGCCATCGTCCACTCGCCCCGGCTGCTCTTCCTCGACGAGCCGACCGCCGGCCTCGACCCGGTGGGCCGGCGGGAGCTGTGGGACGCCGTCTACGGCCTCGCCGAGGCGGGGACCACGGTCTTCGTCACCACCCACTACATGGACGAGGCCGAGCGCTGCCACCGGCTCGCCATGATCGACCGTGGCCGGATCCTCGCCGAGGGCACGCCCGAGGCCCTGCGCTCCGCGGTCCCGGGCCACTTCTACGACCTGGAGGTCCCGGACCTGGTGGCGGGCCTCAGGGCGGTCCTCGAGCTGCCCACCGTCCGGGACGCCTGGATCGCGGGGGCTAGCCTGCGGGTGGCCGCGCGGGAGCCCCTCTCGCCCGAACGCCTGGCCGAGGTCGGCTCGGCGGCGCGCGTCGTTCCCCCCACGCTGGAAGACGCCTTCGTGGCGCTCGCTCGAAAGGAGGCCGTCCAATGAGCCAGGTCACGCTCATGGGTCGGGTCGGGGCCATCGCCCGCAAGGAGTTCCTGCAGGTCCGCCGGGACCCGGTGCTCATGCGCCTCATCCTCTTGCTGCCCCTGTTCATGCTCATCATGTTCGGCTACGCCCTGAGCAACACGGTCAAGGACATCCCCCTGGCCGTGCACGATCAGAGCCACGACCGGATCAGCCAGGCCATCCTCACGAGCTTCGAGTCGGAACACCGCTTCAAGGTCCTCCCGGTCGCCTCGTCCCAAGCCGCCCGCGAGGCGGTGCGCTCGGGAGAGGCCAAGGGAGCCCTCGAGATCGGCCCCGATGCCCTGAAGCTCGCTCGGGCCGAGGAGGCCATCCCCCTGAAGCTCTCGGTGGATGGCTCGGACCCGGGGGTCTCCGCCCAGATCCGCGCCGGGGCCATGGCCTCGGTGCAGGACGTGATGGGGCAGCTCATCGCCGGGCGATCGCTCGTCAATCCCGGCCTCGCGGCCCCGGTGGACGTGACCATGGAGACCCTCTACAACCCGGACAACCGCACGGCGGTCTACATGGTGCCGGGCCTGGTCGGGCTCATCCTCACCTTCGTCACCATCCTCCTGACGGCCATCGCCATCGTTCGCGAGCGCGAGACCGGCACCATGGAGGCGCTCATCGCCACCCCGGTGCGCCCCATCGAGGTCGTCCTGGGCAAGATCGCGCCCTACCTGGGCCTGGGGGTCCTGAATGCGGGCATCATCCTGGGGGTCGGCGTCTGGCTCTTCAAGGTGCCCTTCGTGGGTAACTTCTGGGTCTTCGCCCTGGGCCTGCTGCTCTTCCTCGTCGGCTCCCTGGGCATCGGGATCGTCATCTCGACCCTGGCCCAGAACCAGCTGCAGGCCATGTTCGGCACCATGGCCTACCTCTTCCCGAGCATCTTCCTGTCGGGCCTGCTCTTTCCCCTCGAGGGCCTCAACGCCTTCTTCGGCGCCCTGTCCTACGCGGTGCCGCTGCGCTACTTCCTCAAGGTCGCGCGCGGGGTGATGCTCCGCGGGGCGGGGCTCGAGCACCTCTGGACCGAGCTGACGGCCCTGTCGGTGTTCGCGGCGTGTCTCTTGGTCATCGCGAGCTTGCGTTTCCGCAAGTCGCTGTAGCGCCTGCGGCTTTTACTACAAGGAGTGTGAGATGTTGAAACGACTGATCCTGGGCGCGGTCGCCCTCACCCTGCTGGGCCTGCCGGCCCATGCCGAGACGCTGAGCGTGGAGGCCGTCGTCGCCAAGCTGCAGGCCACGCAGGCTGCCCACCACGACGTGGTCGTCCAGCTCTCGGGAGAGCTGATGCAGGGCCCCAAGCGCCTGCACGGCGAGCTCGAGATCCAGGCCATCCCGGCCCAAAACTTACGACGCGTCGAGTTCAAGGCGCCGAGCCAGATGGCCGGCAACCTGGTCATCATCGAGAAGGACCAGGCCTGGCGCTATCTCTCGTTGACCAACCAGGTCGTCGTCTCATCGGTGGCAGAAGCCGTCAAGGGAGCGCCCCTCGACTTCTCGAAGATGACCTCCTTGATGGGCGGCAAGGCCTCGGCAGAGGGCTTCAAGCTCGCAGGCAGTGAGAAGGGGGCCGACGGAGTGCTGCACGTGCTCGAGTCGACCACGCCTGGCAACCGGATGAAGGTCTGGGTGAAAGAAGACGGCTGGCGCTTGCAGCGCCTCCAGGTGCTCAACGGCTTCGGGCAGGCGATCGCCGACTGGCAGGTGACGAGCTTCCAGCTGGATCGGGGCTTGCAGCCGGCGGATCTCAAGCGCCTTCCCAAGGACGCCGAGGTGCTCAAGCGCTAGACGAAGCGGCGGGGAGCATCTCTCCCCGCCCTTTCTTAGTTGTTGGGAGCACCCTCCGTTTGCCAGGTCTGGAGGAGGCCGACCTGGCTCTGGGTGAAGCGCTGCCCGTTCCGGGGCATCCCTCCGCTACTGACCTCGGAGATGATGCGGTCGAGGTTGTTCTTGATCGTCGTGTACCGGGGAGTGCTCGAGCTGTCGAACATGGCGATGCCGCCCGCGGCATCCATGCCATGGCACATGGCGCAGTTGTCGCGCAGCAGGGGAACGACCTGAGTCTGGAACGAGACGCCCTCCTCCTGCTGTTGCGAGGTGCCGGGGGAGGCGTTCGAGGTGGGGGAGGGCTGAGCGGTGGGCATGACCATCGCATCATGGTCGGGACCGGTGCCGGGGGCCGGATCCGGCGTGCAACCGACGGCCATCCCGAGGGCTATGAGCAGCCCGCAGGCCGACGCGGCCGCCAGGAGACGTTGGGCGTGCATGGTGGGCATCGAAGAGACCTCCATGGGGGCAGGTGCGTGCAACGTTGGGTGGGCCGGTAGCCCCGGGCCGCAAGGGAGGCCCCGGGGTCTTCCGATGATGCCTCCGGGCACGGGGTGAGCCATCGTGCCAATCGACCAAGCTTTCCTGCCAACGATCGCCAAGTCGGTTCCGTGGGCCCGCCGAATGCCCTTCGCCGCCGATCCAAGGTCCCTGACGGGCGTCTGAAGGGCGTTCGGACGCCCGTCAGACGCTGCCGTCTCAAGGTCGGCGGGCTTTTCCCGCTTGTCAGGTGAGCCAAATGTCGCTATGGTGGTTACACACTGCGGAAGGAGGGTCCCATGTCCATCAGCAGCCGCTTCGTCGTCGCGGTCCACATCCTGACCCTGCTCGAGACCAGCGGGGGCAAGCCCACGACGTCCGACTGGATCGCGGGCAGCGTCAACACCAACCCGGCGGTCGTGCGTCGGCTCTTGTCGATGCTCGCCAAGGCGGATCTCACGACCTCGCAGCTCGGCACGGGCGGCGGGGCCCTCTTGGCGCGCCCGGCCTCGGACATCACCCTGTTGGAGGTCTACCGGGCGGTGGACGAGGGGGAGCTCTTCGCGCTGCACAACGAGGCGCCCAACCCCGCGTGTCCGGTGGGCCGGAACATCCAGGCGGCCCTGCAGGACACCCTGACGTCGGCGCAACGGGCCCTCGAGGCCGAGCTCTCGCACCAGACGATCGCTGGGGTGCTTGCCAAGGTTGTCGCTTGCGAAGAGACGGCCTAGGGGATCATGATCGCCCTCGCTAGGACGCGATCAGGGGGCGGCCCGGGAGGAGCGATGACGGGACGGGAAGGGGCGAGATCGTCGGTGAACGCCATGTTCGGACGTTGGGTCAATCTGGAACCGCTCATGCACGCGGTCCTGCGCATCGGTGCAGGCCTGCTTTTCCTGGAACATGCGCTCATGAAGCTCTTCGGCTGGTTCGGGGCGCCCGGGCCCGTGCCGCTGGTCTCCATGCTGGGGGCCGCCGGGGTGCTGGAGCTGGTCGGGGGCCTCTTGCTCGTCATCGGTCTGCTGGTCCGTCCCGTGGGCGTCCTATTGGCCCTCGAGATGCTCGTCGCCTACGGCATGGCCCATGCGCCGCGCGGCTTCTGGCCCCTCCAGAACCAGGGCGAGCCCGCCCTGCTCTACATGCTCATCTTTGCCTACCTGGCGACGGCCGGAGCGGGTCCGGCCAGCGTCGATGCGGCCCTGCGCCGGCGCGACTAGCCGAGCCGCACGGACCTTGGGCCATCGTCGCTAGAATCGAGGACGTCTTGGAAGCCACCCCCCATCGAGCTCCCAGCCCGGGCTTCATCGCCATCCTGGGGGCCCTGACGGCGATCGCCCCCATGTCGATCGACATGTACCTGCCGGCCCTGCCGACCATCGGCCGGGAGCTCGGGGCCGATCCGGCCTCCGTGCAGTTGACGCTCGCCTTCTTCTTCATCGGCCTGGCGCTCGGTCAGCTCGTGATCGGCCCCCTGTCCGATCGCATGAACCGCAAGGTTCCGCTGCTCGGCGGCCTGGGGCTGTATGCGCTCGCCTCGGCCGGCTGCGCCGTTGCGCCCAGCATTCCCGTCCTGGTGGCCTTCCGGTTCTTGCAGGCGGTGGGCGGCTGCGCGGCGCTCGTCATCTCGCGGGCGGTGGTGCGCGACCTCTACCAGGCCCGCGAGGCGGCCCGGGTCTTCTCCATGATGACGCTCGTGATGGGCGTGGCCCCCATCGTCGCCCCGCTCGTGGGCGGCTACGTGATGCTCGCCTTCGGCTGGCGAGCGATCTTCGGGGTGCTGGTGGTCTTTGCGATCGCCCTCATGGCCGCCTCAGCGCTGTTCCTGCCCGAGAGCCACCAGGTCGCCCGGGCGGAGGTCGAGCCCGCGGGCTCGATCCTGCACGACCTCCGGGCCATCGTCACCGACCGCCACTTCCTGGGCTTCGCCCTCACGGCGGGGTTCGCGCAGGCTGGCATGTTCGCCTACATCTCGGCCTCGCCCTTCGTCTTCATCGAGTACTTCCACGTGCCCGCGCGCTCGTACGGCTGGATCTTCGGCGCCAACGCCTGCGCCCTCATCTTCTCCTCACAGGTGAACGGGCGCTTGCTCCTCACCCATCACCTGGAGCCGCTCTTGCAGCGCGGGATCACGGCCCTGGTGGCCGTGGCCCTGGGGCTCGCCGTGCTCGGCTGGACGGGCTGGGGCGGCTTCTGGGGCGTGTTCCTGCCGCTCATGGCCTACATGGCCTGCCTGGGCTTCGTCTTCTCGAACGCCATGGCCGCGGCCCTCGCGGGGCATGGTCGCCGGGCGGGGCTCGCGGCGGCGGTGCTGGGCACCCTCCAGTACGGCCTCGCGGCCCTGTCGGGAGGTTTGGTCGGTCGCCTGCACAGCGCGACGGCCGGCGGCATGGTGCTCGTCATGGCGGCCTGCGCGTTGCTGGCCTTCACGGCCCATCGGATGCTCGCGAAGCCGACGAGCCCCTAGGATCGCGCTTTCGGCGTCTGGCGCTTCGGCTTGGAGGCCTTCGGCTTGGATGCCTTCGGCTGGGGGCTCTTCGGTTTGGAGGCCTTCGGCTCGTCGGGGCTCAGGGGCTCGGCCTTCCCGAAGGCGAGCTCGATCTCCTGGAACTCCACGCCGAGGGCCTTGGCGAACTTCTCGATGACGAAGCGCTCGTTCGGGGCGATGATCGACACGACGGTGCCCGGCTGCCCCGCGCGACCGGTGCGGCCCGCCCGGTGCACGTAGTGCTCGGCATCCGTCGGCAAATCCAGGTTGTAGACGTGGGTCAGCCCCTTGAAGTCGAGCCCGCGCGCCGCGAGCTCGGTCGCGAGCAGGAGCTGGAACTGCCCCTCGCGGAAGGCCTTCATGAGCGTCGCGCGCTCCTGCTTGCGGGCCTGACCGTGCAGGGCCGAGACGGCGAGCCCCTTGAAGGTGAGCTTGCTCACGAGCTCATCGACGCGTCGACCCTCGTTGACAAAGGCGATCGCGGCCTTGGGGGTCTGGGCGTGCATCAGGCGCCTGAGGGCGTCCACCTTGTCGCGCTCGGCGACCAGGAAGGCGTGTGTGAGCGTCGTCGGCAGCTTGAGAGAGGCCTCCACCTCGAGGTGCAGCGGCTCCTTCATCCAGCGCTGGGAGACCTCCTCGACGCTCGCCGGGATGGTGGCCGAGGCGAAGATGGTCTGACGATCGCGCGAGATGGCCTTGAGGACCCGGATCAGCTCGTTCTTGAACGCGGGCGCCATGACCTGATCGATCTCGTCGACCACGAGCGCCTTGACCGTGTGGGTGTTGAGCTTGCGGGCGGTGATGAGCTCGGCGATGCGGCCGGGCGTGCCCACCACGATGGGCGGCTTCTTCTTGAGGCGATCGATCTGGTGCCGGATGTTGGCGCCGCCGATGAGCTGCTGGGCGAAGAGCGGGCTGCCCTGGGTAAGCAGCTCGATCTCGCGGAAGATCTGCATCCCGAGCTCGCGGGTGGGCACCACGATCACCAGCTGGAGGCCCTGGGCGGCCGGGTCCAGCTTGGCGAGCAGGGGCAGCAGGTACGCGAGCGTCTTGCCGGTGCCCGTCTGGGAGTGCACGATGACGTCCTGTCCCGCAAGGATGGCCGGGATGGCCGCCTGCTGGATCTCGGTCGGCTCGGTGATCTGCTGCTGCCGCAGCTTGTCGAGCAGGGTCTCGGGCAGGGACAGTTCTTCGAAGGTGGGCACGGGGATCCTCTCAAAACGCTCATGGGCATGGTGCCGAATGGCCCATTATACGGCATGACGCAAGAGGTACGGCAGATCGCACGGCCGTTAGACGCAGCGAGCCCGGGCAAGTGCCCGGGCTCGCGAAGGGATGAGCGTAGACCCGATGGTCGCGGCAAGCGTCCTCAGGGCTGTTTGGCGCTGATGCCGGGGTGCTGGATCGAGAAGAGAAGCCCGTCGATCTGGCCCAGGGTATTCCACCGTTTGGTGGGATCACTGAGATCCCCGATGAGCCGATCGACACGACCCAGCATGGAGGCCACGGTCTTCGCCTCTTCGGACGAGAGGTTTTCGGGTCGGCGGTAGGGCTCCACCTTGCTCGTGATATCCCCCAGGGTCTTGATCTGGGAGTCGAGCAACTGCATCCGGGCCTGGGCCTCGGCCTTCTTGGTGGGGTTCTGGAGGTCCTTCGTCAGGTTCGCCTTCTCGCCCATGAGGGCGAGGACGCGGTCGGAGAGGTGCTGGACGGTGTTGGCCTGGTTCAGCACGACCGGGTCCTTGGTCGGATAGGGCTTGGCCGAGGCGTCGTAGAGCTTGGGGTTCTTTACCAGTTCGAGCAGGACGGTTTCCTGGGCGTGGGTCTGGAAGGCGGTCCTGGGATCGCTCAGCGTCTTGGTGAGCTGGCCGATGTCGCCAAAGAGCTTGCTCACGGTCTTCGCGTCTTCGGGCGAGAGGTTTTCGGGTCGGCGGTAGGCCTCCACCTTACTCGTGAGATCCCCGAGGGTCTTGATCTGGGAGTCGAGCAACTGCATCCGGGCCTGGGCCTCGGCCTTCTTGGTCGGGTTCTGGAGGTCCTTCGTCAGGTCCGCCTTCTCGCGCAAAAGGTCTTGGACGCGATCGGAGAGGTGCTGGGCGGCGTTGGCCTGGTTCAGCTGGACCGGGTCCTGGGTCGGAGCCTGCTGTCCCACGACATCCAATTTGAGGGTGGCTTGCTGGAAGCGGGAGGTGGGGGTGAACGACATCTGGTTCTTGTCGCTAGGAGGGGTCGGTGCGGGAGCCCCTTGCTGCGCTGCGTCGGCGGGTTGTTCGGCTTTGGCCTGTTTGGTCAGCTTCAGCGGACCGGTCAATTTTACAGCCTGAAAGACGTCGTTGAGGCTCATCTCGTGCTTCCTTTGCAAGTCGTGCGTGCAGCAGCCGTCCACGTATTCCTACCCCCTCGTCGACCCTCGCTTACTTGATTTCAATCGAATTTGGTCAACACACAACACTCCCAAATGAAGGCTTAATCGACTGTAAATAGTTGGGCCCTTGGCAGCCGCACCCTGCTGCGAACTGCTCAACACCCCTTCACCAGACAGCAACAGGGCCTCGCGCACGACGCGAGGCCCTGTCCAGCGTGTCAGTCGCTAGGCGATGTCAGGCCGCTTGCGGCCCACCTGCCAGAGCACGATCGCGAGGATCAGGAAGGGGATGAGGGCAAAGCCGTCGTTCTCGGCCAAGGCCCCCGCGTACTTGGACAGGTCGATGAACCGGTCCAGGTCCGCGCCCGCCAGGCCCGCCACGAGCACGCCCGCGAGCGAGCCGCCCGCGATGAGGCCCGACGAGAGGAGGACGCCCGGGGCGAACTCCGCGTCTTCCTTGGTCTGGGGACCCTTGCGCATCCGATCGATGATCAGCCGGACGAAACCGCCCACCATGATGGGCACCGAGGTGGAGATGGGCAGGTAGGCGCCGACCGCGAACGGCAGGGCCGCCACGCCGCACAGCTCCATCATCAGGGCCAGGAAGACCCCGATGAGCACCAGCCCCCAGGGCAACTTCTGGGTCAGGATGCCGTCGATGATCATGCTGAAGAGCCGCGCCTTGGGGGCGTCGAGCTTGGTGACGGGCTTGCCGTTCACCTCGGAGACCACCCCGCCGATGCCCGGATCGACCAGATAGGCGATCTTGCCTGCCTCATCGACCAGGTACTTGCCCACGGGCACATCGCCCACGTTCTCCTGGAGGTACTGCACGCGATACTGCTTGCCGTCCGGACCCTTCTGGGTCTGGGCGTTGGCCGTGGCCGCGGGCGCGGTGTAGGCCGGGTACGAGCGCGGGACGACGCTCGTGTAGGCGTTGTTGAGGAACAGAAGCGTCCAGCCGATGACCAGGGCGCTCGTGATGACGCCGACGCTGATGGCGATCTGCTGGTTGCGCGGGGTGGCGCCGACCAAGAAGCCCGTCTTGAGGTCCTGGCTGGTGGTGCCGCCGTTCGAGGCCGCGATGCAGACGATGGCCGCGGTCGAGAGCGCCATGGCCTTGTAGCTCACACCCGTCCAGCCGGCCGCGAGGAACAGCAGGCAGGTGATGAGCAGGGTGGCGACCGTCATGCCCGAGATCGGGTTGGACGACGAGCCGATCTCCCCGGTGATGCGGCTCGACACCGTCACGAAGAAGAAGCTGAAGAGCACGATGAGCACCGCCGAGATGGCCGAGATCTGCAGCATCGGCGCCAGCCAGATAGCAAGCACCAAGGCGAGGCTGCCGAAGACCACCACCGTCATGGGCAGGTCCCGCTCGGTGCGCAGGGGCGCATGCGGGTGCTCCGCCTGCTCCTGGCGCGACGCGAGCAGGGTGCCCAGGCCGCGCTGGAAGGCGCGCAGGATGGTCGGGAAGCTGCGCACCAGGCTGATGATGCCGCCCGTGGCGACCGCCCCCGCGCCGATGTAGAGGATGTAGGCGTTGCGGATCTCGTGGGGCGACATCGCGGAGATGAGCTTGGTCGCCGGGAACATGGGCGTGGTCAGCCCCGCGCCGAAGATCTTGATGGCCGGGATCAGGATGAGGAAGCTCAGGAGGCCGCCCGCCATCATGACCGCCGACGTGCGCGGCCCGATGATATAGCCCACGCCCAGCAGTTCGGGCGAGACCTCGGCTGCGACCGAGCCGCCCTGAAAGCGGGTCAGGATCCGTTCGGGGACTTCCTTCCAGAGGTGCGTCCCGGCGTTCAGGAGCTTGTAGATGGCGCCCAGGAAGAAGCCCGCGAACACCGTGCGCGCACTGCTGCCCTGCTCCTCGCCCACGATGAGGACGTCGGCGCAGGCCGTGCCTTCGGGGTAGGTGAGCTTGCCGTGCTCGTGCACGATGAGGCCCTGGCGCAGCGGGATCATCATGAGCACGCCCAAAAGACCGCCCAACAGGGAGATCATCAGGACGCGCACGATCTCGAGGTCCTGGCCCATGAGGAGCAGGGCCGGCAGGGTGAAGGCCACGCCCGCGGCGATCGACTCGCCGGCAGATCCCGTGGTCTGCACGATGTTGTTCTCGAGGATGGTGGCCCGCCCGAACAGGCGGAAGATCGTGATCGAGAGCACCGCGATGGGAATGCTCGCGCTGACCGTCATGCCGACCTTGAGGGCCAGGTAGACGGAGCTGGCGGCGAAGATGATGCCGAGCACCGCGCCCAGTACGACTGCCCGGATGGTGAGCTCGCGGGGATGTTCCGAAGGGGAGACGTAAGGCTTGAAGCCTTTTTCAGCCGTGGGAGGCTCGAGCGTGGTACTCAAATCGCGGTCTCCATTGAGGTTAGGGAACCCTTAATCCTAGCTTACGTGTTATGGGTGCCCCCGGCAATAGGGACGACCCGGGTCCGTCCGATGGCAAGGGGTCATGCTCGCTTGCTTTGGAAGCTGTCTAGCGAAAAACGATGGATCGTTTGGGTGGAGCGGCGGTAGGGTGGGCCGCGTCCACGGCGTATGGTGGCCTCGGTGGAGAAGGAGGAACCCCATGCCGATCTTTCCCTCGTTCAAAGAGCGCCTCGATCCGCACGCCTTCTACGATCGCATGCGCGTCCAACACCCGATCGCTTGTGACGAGGAGACGGGCTTCTGGGGGGTGTACCGCTACGCGGACGTGCGGACGGTCTTCACCGACGTCGAGACCTTCTCCTCGGACCGAGCGCAGCGGCTCGGCCGTGACCTCGTGCGGCCCAGCATCCTCAGCATGGATCCCCCGCGCCACCGGCAGCTCCGGGCCCTCATCTGCCGGGCCTTCACACCCAAGGCCGTGACGGACCTCGAGTCCCGGATCCGGGACATCGCGAGCGGCCTGGTCGATCGCATCGTCGATCGGGGCCAGCTGGAGCTGGTGGCGGACTTCGCCTATCCCTTGCCGGTGATGGTCATCGCCGAGATGCTCGGCGTGCCCGCCGAGGACCGGCCGCGCTTCAAGCAATGGGCGGACGGCCTGCTCACGGGCGGGGCCGGCCTGCTGGAGATGAACCCCCAGATGAGCGCCCAGCGCGTGGCGGTCCTGCGCGAGATGGACGCCTACTTCGGGGGGATCGTCGCGGAGCGCCGGGTGGCCCCGCAGGACGACCTCATCAGCCATCTGGTCGAGGCGGAGGTCGAGGGCGAGCGCCTGTCCGAGGCCGAGATCCTCAGTTTCTGCTCTCTTCTCTTGTTGGCAGGGCACGTGACCACCGTCAACCTCCTCACCAACACCATGCTGTGCCTGCTGGAGCGCCCGGAGATCCTCTCGCTGGTCCGCTCGGACCCGAGCCATCTGGTGGCGACCATCGAGGAGTCGCTCCGCTTCCGATCGCCCGTCCAGGCCACCTCGCGCATCGTCAACCGGGACGTCGAGCTGGGCGGCCAGATCCTGCGGGCCGGAGACGTCGTCATTGCCTTCCTGGGCTCGGCGAACCGGGACGACGCGGTCTTTTACGAGCCGCACCGCTTCGAGATCACGCGCTCGCCCAATCCGCACCTCGCCTTCGGGCACGGCATCCATTTCTGCATCGGGGCGCCCCTGGCGCGCCTCGAGGGGCGCATCGCCCTCGAGATCCTGTTCGAGCGCCTGCACGACCTGAGCTGGGGGCATGTCCCGGCGGCGGCCCGCAAGGGCCTGGAGCTGCAGCCCCTCAAGCCCATCGAGAGCTCGATCCTCTATGGCCTGGAGCAGCTGCCCTTGAACTTCAAGGCCACCCGACCCGCCACGCGGACCACCCCGCCGGGAACCGCGCCGGGGCAGGGACGCTGATCAAGGGCGGCCGCAGAGGCGTAGGGCGACCTCGGACGCCTCCTGGGCCCAGCGGGCGACGAGCTCGGCGACGGGGCCCTCGTGCGCGAGGGCCGAGGCCTGGCCGGCCCAGAGTGACATGAGCTCCGGGTGTCCCTGCCGGGCCGCCGCCTGGCGGATGTCCCGCGTCAGCGCGTTCTGGATCGGAAAGGGCAGGACGGCCTCGGCGGCGAGATCCTGCATGAATCGGTTGCGCAGCCCCCGGGCCCACCGGCCCGAGAAGACCCGGGTCAGGGCCGTGGACTCGTCGGAGCTCTGGAGGATGGCCGACTGGTGGCTCGGGTGCGTGGCGCTCTCGTCGGCCGTCAAGAAGGCCGTGCCCATCTGGACGCCGGCCGCCCCCAGGGCGAGGGCCGCCATGATCCCGCGCCCGTCCATGATCCCGCCCGCGGCGATGACCGGAACTCCCACCTGATCGACCACCTGGGGCACCAGCGCCATGGTGCCCACCCGGGCATCCACCTCGGCGCCCGGGAAGGTGGCGCGATGCCCGCCCGCCTCGGCTCCCTGCGCGACGACGTAGTCCACGCCCACGGCCTCCAGGGCGATCGCCTCCCGCACGCAGGTGGCCGTGCCCATCACGGCGATCCCCGCGCCCTGGAGGCGCTGGATGAGCGCCGGATCCGGACTGCCGAAGGTGAAGCTCACCACCGCCGGCCGCACCTCCAGGACGACCTCGATCAGCGCCTCGAAGTCGTCGGCATAACGTCCGGGCGTCGGCGAGAGCGGCAGCCCCAGGGGCTCGCGGTAGGCATCCAGCCGCGCGTTCATGCGGGCGATCGCCTCCTCGGAGGCCTGGGCAGGCTCCGGCAGGAACAGGTTGATGGCAAAGGGACGCTCGGTGCGGCGGCGGACCTCGCCGGCCGCCTGGCGAAGGGCCTCGGGGGCGACGTAGGCGCCTGCGAGCGAGCCCATGCAGCCGGCCTCGCAGGCCGCGGCCACCAGTTCCGGCGAGGTCGGGCCGCCTGCCATGGGGGCCTGGACGATGGGGTGCGTGAGACCCAGGGACGAGAGCGCGGTGGGGGGCCAGGGTCGTTCCATGTGGGACCTCCTGGAGCGTGCGGAGCGCCGGATCTCGGCGACCTTGAAACTTTTCACGGGATCCGTCCGTAGCCATGGTAGGGGACGTTGCTTCCCTTGCCTACCCGCAGTTTCCGATAGGGCGTGTCGACACATGAAGAAGCGTTTATTCCTGATTTCCGGCCTCCTGGTCCTCGCCGCGGGGAGCGTGACGGCGTGGGGCCTGACCCACCGCGAGGCCGCCCCGACCTTCCAGTCCGCCGGGGTGGACCGGGGCTCCATCCTCGCCAAGGTCACGGCCACCGGCACCCTCTCGCCGCTCGTCTCCGTCCAGGTCGGCAGCCAGGTGTCGGGGCGCATCCAGGAGATCCTGGTC
>DATNQJ010000248.1:0-8175 GCA_036704085.1 Stenomitos sp. | reverse complement strand
GGCCAACTTCGCGATCTCGCGCTACCTCTTCCGCGTGGCGCACGAGGAGGACTCGGCGGCCCTCATGGCGGACGCCCACCACCTCTCGACCGACGTCTACACGGGACTCGGGATTTTCGCGGGCCTCCTGCTCGTCAAGGTCACGGGCATGGGGATCTTCGACGCCCTCACCGCCCTCGGTGTGGCCCTCTTGATCGCCAAGATCGCTCGGGACGTCCTGCGCCAGTCGCTGGGGGTCCTGCTCGACACCAGCCTGCCGGTTAACGAGCGCCTCGCCATCGAGCATATCCTCGACGGCTTCTCCCCGCCCTTGCTGGACTACCATGACCTGCGCACCCGCAAGGCGGGGGCCCACCGGCATGTGGACGTGCACCTGACGGTCCCGGCCCAGATCACGGCCGGCGAGGCCCATGACATCGCCGAGAGCGTCGAACAGGCGATCGTCGAGGCCTTCCCCAACGCCCAGGTCATCACCCATATCGACGTGGGCGGCGTGGACGCGGCCACCGGGCGCGTGTGGCGCTCGGACTAGGCGCTCGTTCCCGCTAACGCGCCGGAACCGCCCCGGCTCCGCCCCCCATGAGCGGAGCCATGGCGGTCCGGAAGGAGTCCTGGCCCAGCTCGTTCCCGTGCAGGTTCTGGCTCGCGATCGTCCGATCGAGGTTCTGCAGCCGGTCGGCGATGGTCGGGTGCGTCTCGAGGGGCATGAGCCAGCCGGGTGGCTCGCCCTGCTTGGCGAGCACCTGCAGGAAGGCCTCCAGCTGGCGAGGGTCGTAGCCGGCCCGGGCCGCGTACCGAGCTCCCAATCGGTCTGCCTCCAGTTCGGCCTCCCGGCCGTATCCCTTCAGGACGATCTGGGCCACGATCTGTCCGGCAATCTGGGCTGCCTGGGGGCTGGTGCCCAGAGTGGAGATGAGAAAGCCGCGGGCCACCAGAGCCCGCCGGATCTGTTCGACCCCGTGCCGGGCGGCCACATGGCCGACCTCGTGGCCAAGCACTCCGGCGAGCTCGGCTTCGTTGCTCATGGCCTGCAGGGCACCGGTCGTGATGAAGACGAAGCCGCCCGGCAGCGCGAAGGCGTTCTGCTCGGGCGCGACCACCACGTAGAAGCGCCAGGGCAGGTCCGTCCGACCCGATTGCCGGACCATCGCCATGCCCACCCGCTGGACATACGCGAGGACCTGGGGGTTGTCGTAGAGCCGGACCTGCGGCGAGCTGAGGAGCTGCTGGGCGGCCGCGGCCCCCATGGCGATTTCCTGGTCCCGGCTGACGGGCAAGAGGCCTTGCAGGATGTTCAGCCCGCCGATGATGAGCTGGACGCAGCCCGAGGTCGTCGCGACGCTGAACGCCAGGGCGCATGCCAGCAGGAGCTTGCGCATGGGCTCCTCCCTTCGGCGCGTTCGCGGGGCCATGCTAGGGCCCGGGTCGCGGGCCGGAATTCGGCCATGTTGCCCGGAGCTGCCCCCGCAAGCTTGTGAGCGAGCGTTGGCCCTGCGGCCGTCGCCCGGTCGGGGGCTGCACTTCGAAGGGCTAAGGATGCGTTGTTCATAAATCATGGCTGTGTTAGGGTTGCACCCAATCGAGAGCATGGGTGCAGCATCCACAGACAAGGGAGTGGTCGTATGGAGGTGCGGCATGCGTCATAACGGTTGGATGATCCTGGGATTGGTGGGGGTGGCGTCGACGTGCGTGGCCATGCCGGCTCACGCCCAGACGTTCCGAGCGGGCACGGGCATCCTGCAGGGCCCGACCACTAATTTTTCAGTACCGAGGGCCTACGTGCGGCCGGGGGGCAACAACCTGGTCGGCACGACCCTCTACCTGGGCTCGCAGGGAGCGGCCGGCTTGCCGACCAATGCCCTGGGCCTACGGGCGGAGATGGGCATGGGCGGCAACTTCCAGCTCGATACGGGGATTGCGGCCATCACAGCGGTCCCATGGCGGGGCTACCTGAGCATGGCAGGCAAGTGGGGCTTCTTGCGAGAAGGCGGCCCGGCCCTCGCGAGCATCTCGGGCATGTTCGGGGGCCTGTTGGCAGTAGACGCCAACGGTATCCCGTCCCTGGGCCTGCAGTTCGGCCTGCCCATCTCGAAAATGTTTGTGTTCAACCGCTACAACTCGCTCAACTTCTCGCTGGTGCCGGCGTTCAACCTCGGGGTCTGGAACGCGGCCGCGTTGATACCGGGCGGAGCCTGGCCCTACTCGTCGAGCTTCGTGTCCCTGGGCCTGGGGGCGGACTTCGCCTTCCTGCCCAACCTCCACCTGATCGGTGACACGACGGTGGGCATCCCGGGGATCACCGGGGTGGGCACGCAGAACAACCTCGGCATCCGCTGGGGCATCACGCCGTCGGTCGTGGTGGACCTGTTCGTGGGCGCCAACGGCACGGGGCTCGGCCTCGGGACGTTGCCGGCCTCGTTGGGACTGTCGGCACACTGGGCGTACTAGCGGGGTGAGCATCCGTTCGGAAGGGGGTCGCCGCTCCCGTCATTCCGGCGCAGGCCGGAATCCACCGTCGCCCACTTGAGGCGGTTGCCGTAGTGCCCTGCGGTGGACCCCGGCCTGCGCCGGGGTGACGGAAAGCCGAGGCCAAGGTCGCTAGACAAGCCTCACCTAGAGCCGAACGGCCCCGCCAGTTGGCGGGGCCGTTCGGGTTGAGGACAGGGGCCCTACAGGCCGCTCAACTGGCTGGCGAGATCGACGCCCAGCGCCTTGGCGAGGCGCAGCTCGGCTCCGTACTCGTCGTAGGTGGCCTGCACGTAGCCCGCCTGGGCCTGCGACAGGGCCGAGGTCGCATCGATGACCTCGCTGCCGGTGCCCGCCCCTTCGGTGTAGCGAAGGTTGGCGAGGTCGAAGCCCGCCTGCGCCGTCTTGAGGCCCTGCTCGGCCGCGGCGATGCGCTCCTTGGCCTCGTCGCGATCGGCGATCGCCTTCTCGATCTCGAGCCGCAGCCCCTCGCGCAGCGAGGTGAGGCTCGCCTCGTCGGCAGCCGTGCTCATCTCGCCTTGCTTGACCTTGGCCTCGGTCTTGCCACCGTCGTAGAGGGTCCAGTTCAGCGAGCCCATCACGACGTAAGCCGGGATGCTCGTGCCCTGGCCGAGCACGATGCCCTGCACGGCCGCGACCGGCAGACGGTCCCGCGCCGAGATCTCGGTGGTCAAGGCGTCCACGCGGCTCTGCCGCTTGGCGATCTCGACCTCGGGGCGCTGCTCGAGGCCGCGCTCGAGGCCCGCCAGGTCCACGGCCACCACCGGCAGGGCCGGGTTCGGGTCGAGGGAACGGTCGGCCACGGGCTGGTGAATCGCCGTGGCCAGCGAGATCCGCGAGAGCCGGACGGCGTTGCGAGCCTGGATCAGGCGGCCCTGGACCAAGGCCACGGCCGTCTGGGCCTGCAGCGTGTCGAAGTGGCTGCCGGCACCTGCCTGCTCGCGCAGTTGTGCGTCCTTGAGGTGCTGCTCGGCCTGGCGCTGGGCCAGGACCGTGGTCTGCAGCAGGCTCTCGGTGCGCAGCACGGTGAGGTAGGAGTTGGCCACGTCGAAGGCCACGTTCTGGCGGGTGAGCTTCACGCCCTGGGCCGCCATCTCCGTGCCCGTCTCGGCCGCCTGGCGTCCGAGCTGGCTCCGGCCGCCGTCGTACAGCACCTGGCTCACCGTCAGCATCTCCGAGAGCATGTTCGGCGAGAGGCCCGGTGCGAACGAGTTGAGCATCGCGTTGAGGGACGGATCCAGGATGCCCAGGTGGAGCGGGGTCAGCCCCACGCTCACCGTCGGATACTGGTGCGACGAGGCCTCATCGATCCGGGCGCGGGCGCCCTCGACCTTGGCCTCGGCCCCGCGCAACGACGAGCTCGTCGCGAGCGCCGAGCGCACGGCGTCGTTCAGGGTCAGACGGTTGCCCTGGGCCCCGGCCGGGTTGGCCGAGACGAGCAGCATGGCCGCGGACAGCGTGGCCCAGAGGGGAGTGGTTCCCATCACGGCCGCACCTCCGTCGGACGGCTCATGACCCCCAGGAGGATCACGTCCGCATCCTGCGCGAAGCCCGTGGCCCCCCAGCTCTCATGCTGGTAGCCCGCCTGGAGCTGCAGGCCCGGGACGATCGAGTAGCCGAGCTTGAGGCCGGCCTTGAGGCCCTGCATGCCGACGAGCTGGCTCGGGGCGTCCTTGAGCGAGCTCCAGGTGAGGAAGCTCGGGTAGTAATCCCCCTCAAGCGTGGCCTCCCAGGCGCCGAAGGTGGTGCCGACGGCCGCACCCACGCCCACCGCCTGGCGGGTCTCGTCGAAGTCGAGCGGAGTGCCCGAGTAGGCGGCACCCTGGGTGTTGGCATGGGCGCTGCGGTAGAGGCCCGTCACGCGCGGGGCGATCTCGAGGCCCGTCGAGCCGAGCACGCAGCCGAGCGAGAGCTCGGTCTGGACCGTTTCGGGACTGAACGTGGTCTCCATGTTCGGCACCGAGACCGCCGCGCGGTTGCGGAAGGCCTCGAGGCCCCAGAGCACGGTCCCCTGACGCAGGCGGGCCGAGAGCCCCAGCTCGTGGTTGATGGTGCCCGCGACCGTGTTGCCGTTGGCGCTGGTCGACTGGTTGCGCCAGCCGTAGCGCAGGCCGAGCCCGGAGGCGAAGACCGTGGCGGGAGCCGCCTCGACGGGGGCGCTGGCGGTGGGGGCCGTCACCACGGGGGCGGGCTGCAGGGTGACGGCGCTCTTGAGGGCGCCGGCCTCGAGCTCGACGCCGCGGTAGCCGGGCGCGCTGAGGATCACGCGGTTGCCCGCCTTGGGATCCAGGTCGAGCCGGAAGTTGCCCTGGTCGTCGGTGAAGGTCGAGGTGACGCCGCCCAGCTGGTGCACGTAGACGTGGGCGAGCGCCTTGCCGGAGGCGTCCTGGACGTGGCCGGTGACCTGGGGGGCCGCGGCGTAGGCGGCGCTGCCCAGGGCGAGGACGGCAACGGCGGTCGTGGAGAGAATGCGAGTCAAAGCCATGGGGTTCTCCTAGCTGCGATTGACGGTGAGGTGGACTTCCACGAGCTGGCTGCCGGCATCGCTCTGGAAGAGCAGCACCGTGTTGCCGTTGAGATCGGGCGTCGGAGGCGGGGTCTGGGGAGGCAGGCTCGCGATGAGCGTGCCGCTGGGGCCCGTCATGAGGGCCGCCGGGCGGCCGCCGAGCACCACCTTGGGGTGGCTGCCGGTCACGACGGCCTGCGGCAGCGCGGCCTGCGGGAAGGCGAACGTGATGGTGGTGCTGCCGCTCGCGGTGGTGATGTTCTCGACGGCGTTGACGGTCGAAGCGACCGGGAGGCCGCGGGTGACGGTCTGCTGCACCGAGGAGTCGCAGCCGGTCACCGCCAAGCCGGCAAGCGCGGCCGCGATCAGGAACTTATGGGTCATGGGGTCCCTTTCTACTGTATCGATGGTGCTATTCGAGAATCATGTGCGCTTCTTGGCCGCCGCCCGGGGCGCGCTGGACCTGACGCTTCATCAGGAGGGCTGGCACGACGCCGGCCAGCATGACCGCCCCGGCGATCCAGAAGGCGTCCTGGAAGGCGGCGACGGACGCTTGCTTGGCGGCCATCATCCCCACCACCGCGCCGGCTTGCTGCTGGGCGGCGATGACGTTGGAGCCATGGGCCATGAACTGGGCCTTTAGGCCCTGGATGGCCTGCATGGCCAGGCCGTTGTGCGCCGCGTCCTGGCCCAGGATCGCGGTGTGGAACACCTGGCGTTGGGTCAAGAGGGTCGACAGCACGGCGATGCCGAAGGTGCCGCCCACCTGGCGGGTGACGTTGAAGAGGCCCGACGCCTGGCCGATCTTCTGGATGGGCACCGCCCCGAGCGAGGTCTGGTTCATGGCCGGGAAGGCCAGGCCCATGCCGACGCCGCGCAGGATCGTCCAGCCGACCAGCGTCCAGAGGCTGGTGTCCGGCGACATGCCAGCCTGCAAGAAGAGCGACAGGGCCATGATGGAGAGGCCTGCCACCATGGGCACGCGTGGATCGGTCCGGCTCAACAGGGCGCCCGAGATGGGCATCATGAGGCCCACCACCAGCCCCGAGGGCATCATCAAGAGACCGGTCTGGACGGCGTCGTAGCCCATCAGGTTCTGGAGGAACACGGGCAAGAGGAAGATGCCGCCGAAGAGGCCGATCCCCATGATGACCGAGGCGATGGTGCCCGAGGTGTAAGTGACGTTCTTGAAGAGCGTCAGGTCCACCACCGGCTCGCGCCGCCACAACTCGACCACCAGGAAGCCCGCGAAGGAGAGGGCCGCGGCGACGAACATGCCGACGATGTAGTCGGACCCCCAGCCCTTGGAGTTGCCCTGGCTGAAGCCCATGAGGAACGTCGACAGGAAGATCGCCATGAGGGCGAAGCCCCAGCCGTCGAACTTGACGGGCTTGGTCTTGGTCTCGCGCAGCGCGGCCATGGCCATGAACGTGGCGAACAGGCCCGGCACCAGGTTGACGTAGAAGATCCAGCGCCAGTTGATGTAGTCGACGATGTAGCCGCCGAGGGTCGGGCCGATCATGGGCGCGAACATGGCGCCGATGCCCACGATGGCCATGGACATGCCGCGCTTGTTGGGCGGGAAGGCCTCGAAGATGATGGCCTGGCTGACGGGCTGGATGGCGCCGCCCACGATGCCCTGCAGGACGCGGAACAGGACGAGGCTCCCCACGTCCCAGGCCGCGCCGCAGAGCATCGAGGTCAGGGTGAACAGGAAGATCGCCAGCGCGTAGAGCTTCTTGCGGCCGAAGCGATCGCCCAGAAAGCCCGTGGTGGGCATCATGATGGCCGCGCTCAGCATGTAGCCGGTCGAGACCCACTCGATCTCTTCGACGTTGGAGCCGAAGGCCGACATCATGTGCGGCAGGGCCACGTTCACGATGCTCGAGTCGATGATGGCGATGAACATGCCGAGGATGACCGGGATGGCCGCCCACCACATGTAGTTGTCGTCGGTGATGAGATCCCGAAACGGGTTCGGGAACGCCCACCGTGCGGCCGAGGTGGCCATGGGCACCCTCCTATCGGCTCCGCGAATCGATGTCGATCACGGCCGACATGCCGGGCTTCAACTGGTGCTGGCCATCCTCGACCGTGATCTTGACGGGGATGCGCTGGACGACCTTGGTGAAGTTACCCGCGGCGTTGTTCTGCGGCAACAGCGAGAACTGGCTGCCGGTCACCGCGCCGATCTGGGTCACCTTGCCGTGGAAGGTCTCCTTGGGGAAGGCGTCCACGTGGACCTCGACGTCGGCATCCGGGTGGACCCGGCGGATGTTGGTCTCCTCGATGTAGGACTGGATCCAGACCTTGTCGGTCTCGGTGACCGAGTAGATGCCCTGGCCAGGCGCCACCTGCTCGCCGACGTTGGCGATGCGGCGGGCGACGATGCCGTCGACCGGCGCGGTGATGGTGGCGTGGTCGAGGGCGAGCTTGGCCATGTTCACGCCGGCCTCGGCCTGGGCGATCTGGGCCTGGACCGTCTCGACGCTGCCCTTCTTGATGGAGACCTGCTGGGTGCCGGCCTGGGCCATGCGCAGGCCTTCCTCGACCGAGCTCAGCTGGCTCTTGGCCGCCGTGACGCCCGCTTCGGTGGCCGTGGCCGCGGTGCGCGCCGCCTCGAGCATCTGCTGCGAGACGCCGCCCGCGGCGTAGAGCTTCTCGACGCGGGAGAGATCCGCCCGGGCCTTCTCGGCGTTGGCGGTCGCGGTGGCAAGGCCCGCCTTGGCGGCCCGCACCCCGGACTCCGCCTGGGCGATCTGGGTGGAGCTCTGGGCGCTCTGCAGGGACACACCCGTTTCGGAGGTCTTGAGGCCGGTCTTGGCGACCGCCAGAGCCGCCTCGGCCTGGGCGAGCTGCGCCTTGAAGTCGGTGTCGTCGAGCTTCGCGATCACCTGGCCCGCCTTCACTTCCTGACCCTCATCCACGAGCAGGACGGCCAGGCGGCCGGGAACACGCGAGCTGATGCTGACGAGGTTGCTCGCCACCTGGGCGTCCTCGGTCGACACGAAGGCCTGGCGGTGCGACCACCACTTGGCCCCGTAGCCGCCGCCGACCACCAGGCCCACGCCGAGGACGACGAGGAGCGGAACCGGCGGCTTGCGCTTGGCGGGAGCCGGCGCAGGCGCGTGGCCGTTGTCCTGGGGGGCAGGGCCCTGACCGGACTGCTTATCGACTTGTTG